>JBGTIL010000564.1:0-5522 GCA_041745695.1 Chitinophagaceae bacterium
GTCTTGGGGATTATAGATGTAGCTAAACAAGCTTAATTTTACGGCATGGAAACATTGACGCAGTCGCCGGTACAATTTACAGCAGGCGCTTTGGAAGAAATCAACCGCCTGGTTCAGGACCCGTCCTTCGATCCAACCCAGGTGTTAAGGGTGGGAGTGAAGGGAGGCGGTTGCTCAGGACTGTCTTATGTTATGGGTTTCGACGAACGCAAGGAAAGTGATGAGCAGTATGAATTTGAAGGCGTACGTTACGTGATGGAAAAAGCTCATGAAATGTACTTATTTGGTATGGAGATCAACTGGGAAAATGGTTTGAATAACCGGGGCTTTACTTTTCGCAATCCAAATGCTTCTACTACCTGCGGTTGCGGAAGTTCCTTCGCTGTGTAGGGGAGCTATTCTTTTGATCGTTTTTCGCCGCTAAGCTCCAAAGACGGAAAGAAGCGCGAAGGGAAGTCTTTAGTACTTCTTTTATGGCTCGTTGTGACTATGTGTTGATTCACTGAGAGATTGATTCGTACCTCGCAAGGACGGGCTTTCCTAACTTCCTCCCTTCGCGCTCCTTTGTGCCTCGGTGCCTTTGCGGCGAAAAAAACCCCGGCTCAACGCCAGGGCTTTAAAATTTAATATCAAGCCATTTAAGATTGTTTCGCTATCGCGGGCTTTCCTTTGGGTAAGCTGCGGTCAGCTACCACAGGGTCTGCACTGCCCAACGATTTCTCGCCACCCAAATCTACCAATACAGGGGCTGCAACAAACATTGACGAATAAACACCCACAAGTACACCGATCAGCATTGCGAAAGCAAAGCCACGCGTTACCTCTCCACCAAATATAAAGAGGATCAGGACAGTAAGAAAGACTGTAAGCGAGGTCATGATCGTACGGCTCAACGTGTCGTTGATAGCACGGTTAATGATCACCTCTTTCGACTGACCAACAAGCTGCTTGCTGTACTCCCGGATACGGTCGAAGATGACCACGGTATCATTCATGGAGAAGCCTATTACTGTTAATACGGCAGCAATAAAATGCTGATCAATCTCTAGTGGAAATGGAACGATAGAACGTGCAAAAGAAAACACCGCCAGCGTAACCAATACGTCGTGGAGGAGGGAAGCGATTGTGCCCATTGAATAACGCCAGTCGCGGAAGCGAATAAAGATATAAATAGAGATGATCAGGATAGACCAGAACGTGGCCCATTTCGCCCCACTTTTTAAGTCATCTGAAATTGTAGGAAGTACGGTGTTCGAACCCAGCCTGTATTTCTGGTCGAATTGTTGGGCTGTAGTACCTGCGGGCAAATGATTTTTGAGTCCTTCCAGCAGTTTTGCTTCCACCATGCCGGTAGCCTCGGGTGAGGTATTTTCTATCTGATAGGAAGTGGTAATATCCAACTGGTTGTTGCCGCCAATTGTTTTGATTACCGGATTCTCTCCAAAGGCTGTTGCCAGATCTCCGCGCACCTGTTCTACATCAACTGCTTTGTCGAATCGCACTACGTAACTGCGTCCACCTTTAAACTCTACTCCGTAATCAAAGCCATTAATAAATGACGCTATGCCGACCAACAAAACCGCTACTGATATGCCATAAGCAATCTTTCGCTTCTCGATAAATTTGAAATTGGCGTGCTTAAATATCTTACGTGAGATGGGCGTGAAATACTCCAGGTGTTTCTTCTTGCTGGTGAAAATATCTGTAACCCAACGGCTCACCAGGATACCACAAAAAAGAGAAAGAAGGATACCAATGATCTGGGTAGTTGCGAAACCTTTTACCGGTCCAAGCCCAAAATAAAATAAGATGATTGCGGTGAGTAAGATGGTAATGTGACCGTCCAGTACCGGGGGCAGCGACCTCCGATAGCCATCGTTGATGGCCTGCTGGTACGTCTTACCACGCGTGAGTTCTTCCTTTATTCTCTCGTAGATCAATACATTGGTGTCAACCGCCATACCAATCGTCAGCACGAGGCCTGCAATACCAGGAGCGGTAAGGGCTGCACCAAAACCGGTGAGCACACCTACTGTAAATAAAAGGTTTAATATAAGCGCAATGTTTGCTACCCATCCGCTGCTGTTATAATAAATCAGCATCAGGATGAAGATGACAATGAATGAAATAGCAAAAGCCATCACACCGCCTTTGATTGCGTCAGCACCAAGCGTTGGTCCTACTACCTGCTCCTGAACAATTTTTGCAGGTGCGGGTAGCTTTCCCGACTTCAGAATGTTGGAAAGGTCAGTGGCTTCCTCTGTAGTAAATGATCCCGAGATGCTTGAATTACCACCGGTGATTTTTTCGTTCACACGAGGCGCTGAGTAGATGACATTATCAAGCACGATAGCGATAAAACGCTTCTCGTTTTTGCCCGTCAGGTTCGCCCATTCCTGGGCTCCCTGTGGTGTCATACGCATCGATACTTCCGGCTCGCCGGTGATTTGGTTAAAGTCGGAGCGGGCTTCACTTACTGCCTCTCCCTCTAGCGGAGCTTTATCCCTGCCATACGTTTTAATGGCATAAAGTCCCACAAAATTTGCTTTCTTTCCATCACTGACGGAAGGCATACCATACATAAATGCAACGTCTGCGGGAAAAGCATTTTTGATGGCAGGGTTCTCCAGGAAAGAGCGAACGATGGCGGTGTCGCTTAAAGAAACATAACCTAATTGACCATTGTCAATAGCCTGGCCGGTTTGCGGGTCAACAGAAAACTGAATGTACTTCCACAGTGTTTCCCGGGTGGCTGCAGTTTTGCCTGAAGTATCGGTAGTACTTGTCTTCAAGTCTTCGATGCGACCGCGGCTGGTATCACCCCCAACAGTGCTGCCTGTTGCAGCAGTATCACTTACAGCAGTATCTGTTACAGTAGTAGTGTCAGCGTTTTTTCCACCCATTAGGATATTAAAAGCGTCATCAGCTTTTTGCACTGAGGAACCCAGCTCGCTGATGTTGTACACTTCCCAGAACTGCAGATTAGCAGAAGACTGAAGGTATTTGCGAACACGCTCCTGGTCCTGGATGCCTGGAAGTTCAACGGTGATGGTAGCGCGCTCCGGATCAGGATTAATATTAGGCTGTGCAACGCCGAACTGGTCGATACGGGTACGTAACACGCGGAAAGTACGTTGGAATGCATCTCGTGCCTCCGACTTAATTGCGCTCAGCACTTGCTCATCGCTATCGGTAGGTTTGATTTTATCCTGCCCTGAAACAGCGAAAAGGGAAGCCAGTCTGACTCCGGGTGCCAGTTTTTTGAACTCCTCTCCAAAGAGCGAAACAAAGTCTGCGTCGCTGTTTGCTTTTCTTTTATTAGCGTTTTGTAGAGCAGTTGAAAAGGCTGGATTCTTGGAATTGTTCGTCATAGACCGCAGCAATCCAGAAAGCTCAACTTCCATCGTCACGTTAATTCCTCCCTGCAGATCCAGGCCAAGATTGAGTTCTTCCTCTTTAGCCTTCTGGTAGGAAATGGCGCCCTGCACACCGTAATGCACTGTTTTTTCTTTAGTACTATCCAGCAACCGGCGTAAACGATTTTTGTAAATGGAATCGCGCTGAAGTGGATCGGTACTTGAAGCGTTAGCAAAGCTCTTTGCCCTGGCTTCCATTTTCTTTTCATGGCTACGCACTACCCACGTGAAGGACAATTCATAGAGCGAATAAATAATAAGCAGAACAGTAAAAAAGCGCACCAGGCCTTTCAGTTGCATAGATAAAAATTTAATAAGCTGCCCTTTCCTGTCTTGGTAAAAGAAAGTAGCGTTTTTTTTAGAGTTGGCAAATATACCTTTTCTGGGCTAATTTAAAGGACTTCAGCGCGTGCTGAGCCTTCGGGTGCATAACGTCGTTTGTCCTATTTTTGGGCTTGATGAGAAAGCTGTTTTATTTATTTAACTTTTTGCTGGCGATAACCGGTTCCGCATGCTCTGCCGGGAGAATCGGACAAAAATCTCCCTCCGACACTGCTAATTATCCCGCACAACCACCCGGTCGGGACACGTTGATTGCCCGCTTGCTTGCGAGATACCCGACATACTTCGATTCTGTGCTGCTAAATAATGGCCAGTACAAAGTGTCCATCATTTACACCCAAATCGACCGCTCTGCTTCGAACGAGCCAAAATTTACGCACCACTATTACAATATAGACCGGGCGTCCTATCACTACCCGGCATCAACCGTAAAACTCCCCATAGCGGCACTCGCACTCCAAAAGCTCAACGAGCTCAGGATTCCGGGACTTGACCGAAATGCCACCTTCATATCGGAGGCTGATTTTGAAAAACAAACCCCCGTTTATAATGAGCCTACCAGTGAGGATGGACGACCTACGGTTGCGCAATACATCAAAAAAATATTGCTGGTGAGCGATAACGATGCCTACAACCGGCTTTATGAATTCTTAGGGCAGGAATACATAAATAAAACCCTGCACTCCATGGGCTGGGATAGTGTGCAGGTGCTTCACCGGCTCAGCCTTCCAATGAATGAAGAGCAAAACCGGCGCACCAACCCTGTTACATTCCTGGATAAAAATGGTAAAGTATTGTACAGGCAGGAAGGTGCAAGAAGTAATCTTCTGTATCATCAACGCAATACTTCTCTGGGCCGCGGCTTTATGGCCAATAACGAACTTATCGAAAAGCCGTTCGATTTTTCAGCGAAAAACCGACTAGGACTTACCGATCTCCATTCCATGCTTCAAAGTCTTTTGTTTCCACAGGGTATGAATAAAAAAAGGCGCTTCAATCTCACGCCTGCCGATCACGCTTTTTTGCAGGAGCATATGTCGATGATGCCTTCCGAGTCTGCATCGCCTTATTATGACACGAGCTATACAGATGGATACGTCAAGTTCCTGATGTACGGAGGAGATGGGCGGATTGACAATCCGTCTATCCGGATCTTTAATAAACCAGGCGATGCCTACGGATTTTTAACAGACGCAGCATACATTGTTGATTTCGAGAAAGGGGTTGAATTTATGCTGACCGCTACCATCTACTGCAATACAGACGGCGTGTTTAACGATGATGCCTACGACTATGATACGATCGGTTTTCCCTTTTTAAAGAACCTGGGACAGGCATTTTACGAGTACGAAACCAAAAGGCCCAGAAGGTATAAGCCCGATCTGTCCCGTTTCAAATTCGACTACGAAAAATAGAAGTCCCTATTTTTGCCTACATCTTAATTTATTGCATGGAGTTATCCTCTTTATTGAATCGTTTTACAGAACCGGAAACACTTAAAATGGCGCGGTTGGGCAGAGAACTTCGGGCAAAGGGTATCGACATTGTTGATCTTAGCCTTGGAGAACCCGATTTTGATACGCCTGAACATATCAAGGAAGCAGCGAAGAAAGCTGTAGCCGACAATTGGAGTCATTACACGCCAGTGGGTGGGTACGCAGATCTGAAAGAAGCCATCTGTCAAAAATTTGCGCGCGACAACGACCTTATTTACACATCGGAAAATATAGTGGTCTCCACCGGCGCCAAACAAAGTTTAGCCAA
>JBGTIL010000565.1:0-2637 GCA_041745695.1 Chitinophagaceae bacterium
TTATACCCGGCTTTGGTAGCTTTGCGACAGTCATCGGTTGTACAACTGTTATACTCGTTTCTATACTGTGTCAGGCTGTTTTGTAAAGCAGTTTGGAAGTCCGTCCAACAGGTATTTGCAGCTGCACATGGAGAAGGTCTAAAATCAAATGCGTATTTGGTTTTTTCAGCAAGTTCCGCACCCTTAGAGGTGGTGGATATCCTCGTGGTAACAGCACTGTGAAAAGCACTTTCATACAGTGACGTAGTGGAGATTTGCAAGTAATTATTGGACGTTTGATCAAAACTATTTTCAATTACGGTCATTTGTGTTTTCTTTGCAGACTGTAGGTTGAAATCTGTTCTAGCCGATATAGTCATATAGTGAGGTTCACCTCTATTTTCTGAATATACCCTCACCCCGGGCGTCGTGACCTGATTAGTTTCAAACACCGGCAAGTAAGTAACTTCCTTTAGAAGCTTATTGCCTTCAGCCCAGTGCCCTTCATACTTCAATTCGCCTCTTTTATAGTCAAAAGGCAGAGGTGCAGCAGGATATTCAGGGGCAGCTGGATTTGGCGAAGAGACATCTATTGATCTTGTACACACATCGCGAATATCCTGGTCCCATATGTTAGAGCCGTAATATCTGTATATGCTATATCCGTTGCCGGACTTAAATGTTTTCACCTCATTGTATCCAATGTGATTTCCTTGAACAGTACTTAGAGGGCGAATAGTTGAGGCGGATTTTATTGACTTGCGACCTCCGATTGAAAAATAAGGTTCTTCGAGAGATTGCTCCTCGGAATCCAAATAGAGGGTTGCGCCATTGTAAATAAAGACTTGGTAGATATAACGCGAGCCTGAATTCTTTAAAATCTGCGTATACGTTGGTTTGCTGTAAACTATTCCGCTTGAAGTACCATTCGCCAAATTATAGGTGTAATTTGTGCTTAAGTTTTGCGTTTGTGTAGCATCACCGTCGGTAATGCTTTTAATGCGTAAGCCACCAATCACTTCATTTTTTTCTATCCGATAGGGGATTAATTCTTCAATCGTAACCTCGGCTCCATTCCCACTAGTTGCATCAGGTTTCGATAAAGTAATAGTGCATGTTTGAGCACCAATTTTTTTTGTAAGAGACGTTGCCTGTCCCGGGGCTGCCGATAATGAAATAGGAGCACAACTAAAAGATACTCCTGCATTTCCGCCACTAGCTGTGTTACTTAATCTGACTTTGTAAGGATTTGAAGTGAAAGTAAACGTCCGGGAGACTGAGCTACCATTACCATCGAAGCCCATCGAAAAGTGCAGAACTGTAGTTTTACTATATGCCGGATATGATACCCAACTTGTGTTTGATTCATAGTCGAAATCAGTGAATCCGCCGGTCGGATAATTGATACGTTTTAGAGTTCCTCCTCTCATGGCGGGCCAAACTGCATCTCTATTGCCCCCAGGCTGCTCCACATATTCGTCGTGGTAGAGGGTAGGGATTAAAGTGTTGTTGACAATCCCGTTATAAAAACCCCAATGATCCTGTCCACTGGATAACTTTCGCGGAACGGTTTCCGTGTAATAATCGAACTTATGCGGCGGAATTGTTAAGCTGCCATCTCCTGATTTTTCTTGAACGCTCACAAGCTTTAATCTCTTTTTGTCAGACACTATATTTGGCGATCCTAAAGAAGGAGAGATAGGATTAATGTTGTCTTCGAAATAGTCATAAGAAAATTTAAACCATTTCTTGCAGACATTGTTTTCATCATGAACTTTTAGGCTTCCGAGTGGAAAGGCCTGAGTATTGACATCATCGACAATACTCCACTGAGTGCCGCTCAAATCTTGCCGAGCCAACCCATATGGAAGTACATCAACGGAGCTCTTCCCGAAAGTTATTTTGCTTAATCTCACTCCTTCAATTAGCACCTTCA
Source organism: Chitinophagaceae bacterium (assembly GCA_041745695.1). Classification (GTDB taxonomy): domain Bacteria; phylum Bacteroidota; class Bacteroidia; order Chitinophagales; family Chitinophagaceae; genus Flavisolibacter. The sequence goes on from JBGTIL010000565.1 coordinate 1,916, forward strand.
TCAGCGTGCAGCCATCTTGATTATATCCTCCTTCTCCTGACGGTACTGAGGACATTGCGATTGTCCAATAGCTGAAATTCTCGACATCATAGTTCAAATTAATCTCATGGAGACCATCAGCGGATTGAATCTTGTTTAGATACCAACTAGAAATAGATCTGCCATTATTCGCGTATCCACTAGAAGCACTATATGCCAGAGACCTTTCAACAGGTTCTACTGCTGATCTGCCATCGGTAGGTATCCCAAAATGGTACCTTGTCCCGTTTGGTACAGTGATGATAAAACTTTTAATACTTTTCCACGGGCCGGGATCATATACGTAATTAATTTTAAAATCCTGCTCAGGTAAAATCACAGGGATACGATCGTCTCCAAAGTAAAATTTTCCACTGTAGCCATCAAAGTTGAAAAAAAACAAATCTGGCTCACCATCGGCTTGACCGTTGTGAATATCCTTTAGAAATATATTATCCTGATTGCTTGTGTTTTTCCATAAATAATTTGAATAACCGTAATCGCTAAAGTATCCCTTATTATTACTGGAATTATTTGGACTTGTCCCTCGTTCATCGGGCTCTCCTTGAACATTCCGGGTTATTACTCCCCCTGCGTTAAATGTCCACCCGGCGCCAACCCAGCTAGCAGATTCCATTACCTTAAGCCCTCCAGCGTGGTAGCTTAAACTCATAGGCAATTCTAAAGGACCATGCTTAACAGTA
>JBGTIL010000566.1:0-16510 GCA_041745695.1 Chitinophagaceae bacterium
GGTTTTGTAAACCAGTTCGGAAAGTGGGAAGGACTAAGGAACATACAGCCACCGCTTCGACTTAGTCTGGCTCCCTATCTCGCTACCGGCATACGTTTTAACCCTGCAGGACACATTCGACCTACCGAATCGCTTACCAGCGGTGGCATGGATGTGAAGTACGGCATCAACGAAAGTTTCACGCTCGATGCAACCTTGATTCCAGATTTTGGGCAAGTGATATCAGACGATATTGTCAACAACCTGTCTCCCTTTGAACAGCGGTTCCAGGAGAACCGGCCTTTTTTCACAGAGGGTACAGAGTTGTTTAATAAATCGGGTTTATTTTATTCGCGGCGTGTAGGTGCTGTGCCCTCGGGATATGGCCGCGTGCAAAGTTTATATTCGGCCCCAGCGTCTAGCTATACCATCAAGAGAAATCCTGCCGTCACAAAATTATACAACGCCATCAAGTTATCGGGTCGCACGAAAAGCAAACTCGGCATTGGCGTTTTCAACGCTGTAACCAAGCCCATGTACGCTCAACTGGTGCACAAGGCTTCCAAGCTCGATTCTACTATACAAACCGAAGCCTTAACCAACTACAACATCGTTGTAATTGACAAGGCATTCAAGGGTCGCTCGTCGCTTACTTTTACAAACACCAATGTGACACGGAATGGTGCAGAGCCGGATGCCAATGTTACAGCACTCGACTGGGCGCTCTTCAATGCAAAAAGTACCTATGCAATTACCGGCACTGCACGGTATGCCAAAACGTTCGGTTATCGGGCTTACCGCAATTCCTATTTTTTGAACACCGACACAACAACCATTAATAACCGCAGGTACTTAAACCCCTATGATGGATATGCGACCCGCCTCCGCTTTTCAAAAGTAGGCGGCAAGGTCAGATTTGGTGTGGGAGTAAATATAGAATCAGACAAATATGATCCCAACGACCTGGGTTTTATTCAAACACCTAATACAGTGGTGTACTCAGGTAGCTTAAGTTATAATCAACTGGAACCTACCGATAAATTTATCAGGTACACCTATAGCTTTAATGTGCGTCAGGAACACCTGTTTAAGCCGTATGCGTTTTCGCAGATAGAGCTGAACGCCCGCAGTACCTGGGTATTTAAAAATTTCTGGGACATTACCCTGTTTGCTGGCGGGCAACCAGTGTGGCAAACCAATTATTTTGAATTACAAACCAAAGGGTTTGCCGTCAGAAAGCCATGGTTTTACTTTGCAGGTTTCAATGGTAGTACAGACAGCAGGAAACGCTTATTCTCGGGATATGAATTTGTATTTGCAGATGGAGAGTTTAAAAACAGCAAGTTTTACAAGACTGAAGCCAGCCTTCGCTATCGGTTCAGCAATAAATTTACCGCCGATATTAATATCGACAGGCAGCACGATAAATTGCAGGTTGGCTGGTCATTTTTAAGGGAGCTGAACCGGGCGCCTATTGTGGGATACAGAGACTATAAGGAAATCAGCAGCGTACTATCGGGAACCTATAATTTTACATCGCGCGCCAACATAGCGGTCAGGGCGCGTCATTACTGGAGTACGGTTAAATACCTCCGATTTTTCAATGTAGATAACAAGGGCAATCATATCCCCAGGGCCTTCATTCCCAACCAGGACCAGAACTTCAACCTGTTTAATGTAGATGCATTCTTCACCTGGGATTTCAGGTATGGCAGCAGGATTATAGCAGGCTGGAAGAACTTTTTAGGTAATGAATTTTTGGATGGACTGGAAGGCGGCAGTCATGCCAGCTACACCAGAAACCTGGGAGGTGTCTTTAGTCTCCCGCATGGTAACGAGTTGTCGCTGCGCATCATCTACTTTCTGGATTACAACACGCTGCGCCGAAGACTTTAGGTCAAAGCAAAGATCTCTTTTGCCTGCCGGAATGTATTGCAGTGTGCTTCAACAATAACCCTGATATCGGGCGAATATCCGCCTCCCATAGACACCACGCAGGGAATGTGCTTCTCTTTCAAGGAGCTTAATACGAAAGCATCTCTTTCTTTGCATCCTTCCAAAGTCACTTTTAATTTTCCGAACTTATCAGATTCCAGTATGTCGACTCCGGATAAGTAAAAGGCAAGGTCGGGTTTTACCTCTGATAAAAGGCGCGGTAAGGTGGCTTTTAGCATACCAAGGTATACCTCTGATGTGGTGCCGTCTTCTAATGGGATATCTAAGTCGCTTTTCTCTTTCCGGAAAGGATAATTGTTACGCCCATGCATGCTGAATGTGAAAACCCGGTCGTCTTTTTCAAAGATAGCCGCAGTGCCATTACCCTGGTGCACATCAAGGTCAATAATCAGTAATCTGGACGCCATCTTTTGCTGCAACAAAAAACTTGCAGCCACTGCAAAATCGTTCAGCAAACAGAAGCCTTCGCCGCGGTCTTTGAATGAATGATGAGTGCCCCCGGCCACATTCAGGGCAACTCCGTTTTCGAAGGCATGTTTGCAGCAATCGATGGTGCCCTGGGTGATGATCCATTCACGCATGGTTAACTGGGGGGATTGAGGAAACCCAATACGCCGTTGCTCCTGGGCAGACAGTTGCTGGTGCTTTAGTCTGCTCACATAGGCATTGTCGTGGGTGAGCAAAATGTTGCTGTCGGCACAGGGAAGGGGGGAGAAAATATTGTTTTCGGTGATCGTTCCTTCGTAAAGAAGCTGCCCCGGAATCAGTTCATATTTCAGCATGGGAAAGCGGTGTCCTTCCGGTAATGGATGCGCGTAAATCGGATCGTAGGCAATGTATAATTGCGGCATACTCAGAGCCTGATAAGCGAGTCGTCCGCGATTGCGAAGACGACGTCTTTTTTTGAGGGATGTACATTAGCAAGTCCGGTGAATTTTCCAAATGCCGGCAAAATGCAGTGATCGGGTGCGAAATAAAAGCACGGGAAGCGCAGGGTTTGCTTTCCCATTCCGTTGAGTACTATGCCGGGATGTATGTGTCCACAAAAAGAGTAAGAAGTGCTGTCAGCGTCGCACTGATCGTGGGTGAAAGAGAAAGCCCCGATGGTGAGCGTGTTGTCGATTACCTCGATGTTATTGTGGATGTACCATTCCCTTTTTAGTATGTCGTGGTTTCCTTTGACGAGTATGATTTTCAGGTACGAAAAATCGATGCGCCAGCGGGCGAAGAGCTCGAGTTCCTTGTTGGCAACACTATGGAAGAGGTCGCCAACAACGATGAGTTGTTCTGGTTTAAAATACAGCAGCAGATCAAGAAGTCGTTGGAGGTCTTCCTTGTAAACCGACTGTGGCACGGCGATGCCGGCTTTTCGGAAATGCCCGGATTTACCCAGGTGCAGGTCAGACACGACCAGCGCCTTTTGTTGTTCCCAAAAAACGGAGCGCTGGGCTGTGAGCCAAAAGGTTTGATCCAGGATGGAGTGTTGAACCGGTGCCTGCATAACGAGGCGCAAAGGTAGGGGAGGTACAAAGGTTTTGCGCCACGGAGGCAGGTGGGCACGGAGGGAACACAGAGGGAGTAAGTAGTTTGAGCTGTCTTTGCGAGGCACGAAGCAATCTCTCAGGAGTTACTGATCAACCGTCTAGAAACATGAACACAAAGAAAACGATAGTAAGCTTTGTGCTCCTCCGTGCCGTTGTGCCTCTGTGGTTCAACTTCCGTGGCAAAAATCAGGATTTATTCAGGCTTTCCTGCATGCGTCTCACGCGGTCTGCCAGTTTCTCTGAAGTAAGGTTCTCGCGCATACTGTCTACCTTGATCGGGAAGCAGAAGGGTGTTAGTTTTTGGGGGTAGGTGAGTACTATTTTCGATGCCTGTATCCTGGTCAGCATATCGCGCAGCCGTACCTCCTCCATTTGCTGGTCAAACACTTCCTGGAATGCCTGCCTGAGGAGCACATTGTTAGATTCGTATTCATTGAATACATTGAACAGCAAACCTGCTGACGCCTGCAGGTGGCGTTGCTTTTTATACTCACCCGGGTAGCCCTGAAAGATCAAGCCTCCTATCACAGCAATATCCCGGAATTTTCGTTTAGCCATCTCCGTTGCATTCACACTTCGCTGTATGTCGGCAACCAGATCGTCGGCAGAGAACAGCTCGTAAACATTGCTATCGTCTACCGGTATGGGCTGGTCGCTTAGTAGTTCAAAGCCATAGTCGTTCATGGCGATTGAAAAAGTGATAGGCGTGATTTTGGAGATGCGGTAGGCAAGGAGTGCCGAAACAGCTTCGTGTACAAGGCGTCCTTCGAAGGGGTAAACAAAAAGATGAAATCCGTCGCGGGTTTCGATCTGTTCTATCAGCAATTCATCTGCACGTGGAATGTGCGACAAATCCTGTTGCAGCGCAAGGAGTGGATGCAGCACTTCGAGTTCAATGTCGTCAGACAGTACGCCGTGTATGATCTGCTCGCCCGCCTCATTTAACTTTTCTCTCAATACCCGGCCCAGGCTTTGAGAAAGGGGCAGTCGCCCGCCCAGCCAACTCGGTACGATCGACTTTTTTGCATTCGACTTTTTTACCAGTACCGTCATGTCCTTGATCATGATCATTTCGAGCTGGCGTCCTGCCAGCGTAAACGTGTCGCCGGGTTCGAGGCGTGAGATAAAATATTCTTCAATTACCCCGATATAGCCGCCGGACATAAATTTCACCTTGATCATGGCATCACTTACAATGGTGCCTATGTGCATGCGGTGTCGCATGGCCACGCGGCGGCTTTTGATCTTAAATACGCCGTCCTCAATTTCTACTTTTTTGTACTCGTCGTATTGCTGTAAAGCCTTTCCACCAACAGTTATGAACCGTAGAATATTGTCCCAGTCTTCCTCACTGATTGCGGAAAAGCAATAGGTCGACTTTATTTCGCGGAAGATGTCTGCCGGGATGAAACCCTCGGAGATCGCGAGGGTGCAGAGGTACTGCGTGAGCACATCGTAACAGAGGAGCAGTGGCTCGCGACTTTCGATTGTAGATTTTTCCACGGCCGATTTTAGTGCGGCTGCTTCAATAAGTTCCAGCGAATGCGTAGGAAGAAAGTATATTTTGCTTACTGCATCCGGGCTGTGCCCGCTACGGCCTGCCCGTTGTAAAAACCGGGCGACACCTTTCGGTGAGCCCACCTGTATCACTGTTTCCACTGGTCGGAAGTCAACACCAAGGTCGAGGCTGGCAGTGCAAACAACTGCTTTGAGCTTCCCTTCGTGGAGTGCGTCCTCCACCCAGCTCCGAAGTTCATTTTCGATACTGCCGTGGTGCAAGGCAATAGCCCCGGCAAGGTGTGGCGCGATGTTCAGCAGTGCCTGGTACCACTGCTCACTCATGCCCCTGGTATTGATAAAAATAAGTGTGGTTTTGCTTTCTTCCAGGATGGGAAGAATTTTGTGTGCCAGCCTGATGCCAAGGTGGCCGGCCCAGGGGTACTTTTCTATTTCATCGGGTAGGATGGAATCAATAATGAGTTTTTTGTGGAGGTTGGCGCGCACAATTATCCGGTCGTGGTTTCCGATTAATTGCAAGGGTGAGAGTAACACTTCCATTGCCTGGTTCAGATTGCCAATAGTGGCACTGATTCCCCAGAGCGACAGGGAAACTGGCTGCGCCTGCTGTACAGGGACAGCACTCTTTTTTGAGCGTTTCTTTGGGTGTGCTGCCTTTGCCTCGCCCGGCAGTTGGAAAGGTACCGCTTGTATTTTGCCCTTGCGCATGGTGTGTAAGTTGCCAGTCGCCACTTTCGGATCCACGGGTGCAGGCTGCCCTGCCAGGTCAAGTGCTTTGAGTGCGCAGATCCTGCTTATGGCAAGCTCCACCTGCACTCCCCGCTTGCCTCCGATCAGTTCGTGCCATTCATCAACAGCTACAATTTTTAATTGACTAAGTACGGTGGGGTAGCCTTTTTGTGCCAGGAGAAGATGCAGACTCTCAGGGGTGATGATGAGAATTTCCGGCATTTGTCTTTTCTGTTTCTGCCGGTCGCTCATACTGGTATCGCCGTTGCGGATACCAATTTTCCAGCTAAGCTCCAGTGCTGTAATAACTTCCTCCATGGCTCTCCCAATGTCTTTCGCCAGCGCGCGTAGAGGTGTGATCCACAGCAGTTGAAGACCATTTTTATCTTTCTCTTTGTAATGCAGCGGATTGTTATTGATAAAGGTGATAAGTGCGCCCAGAAACACAGAAAAGGTTTTGCCGGTACCTGTTGGAGCGTTTACGAGGCCGCTCTTTCCCTGCGCTATGTGCAGCCAGGTTTCTTTTTGAAAATCGAAAGGCTTATATCCATTGGATTTCAACCACTTGTTGATTACCTTATATCCTGGCGTTTTAATGAGATCCTGCATAATTGGATTGAAGCAAATTAAAGTAAATCGCTTAGAGACCACGCTGTTAAAGCAGGAACGAGGATTGGCGGGCCTTCCGGAGTGGGATGAAGTCACACCATGCAGGCAACGTGAGCTTTACCGACAGGGCGTAACAACAGCCTGCTGGTCGCTGCAAGAAGTCTGGGTTGTTTCTGTTAGTTGAGCCCCTATCTGCCCACTGCAATGAATTATAATTTTATTTTATATGTAAGGCTAATTTTTTTATTTCTTCACGGAAAGTCACCGGGATTTCCTATATCTTTATGTCCAGTATTACCGTATTACACTTATCATTTATTTGTACTGTTTTGAGACCGGTAATATTTTAAATCTGCATTATTCTTCCATTCCTAGATGGCCAGGAGTTAAAATCAGGGTTTTGAAACAGCATCCTACATTTCATCCCTCGGTTGAGGTCCGTCCAATTTCCTGATAGCGATTGCGGTCGCTGTGCTTGAAACCTTAGTCGGTTGTTCCAAAGAGTACTGATTGGTTCTGATTAGCGCAGAACCGAAAGGGGCAATATCGGGGCAGTGTAGCACATATTCCCAGTCGGTGAGTTCATGAAGCCTGCATTTTTAAAAGATGGAGTCGCTGGATTTTGGTTATACAATTTTATACTTTTTAAAAACTTGATTTTACCAAAAATTAAAAGTTTTTAAAATGAAAATGTGGTATGTCCTATACACTAAGCCGGACTGGGAGAGAAGGGTATCGGACCTTTTGAACAGAAAGGGCTTAGAAATCTTTTGTCCATTTAACAGGGTGCGCGGAGATCGCCATGCACGGAGGAGGTTTGAGATTGAACCCCTGTTCCGTTCGTACGTTTTTGCCAAGGTGACCGAGGACCAGCGTGCTATTTTAAAGCAAACAAGCGGAGTCATTAATCTTGTGTATTGGCTGGATAGCCCGGCGGTATGTTCAGATGGTGAAATCAGCGCATTGCGTAGTTTTCTGAAAGAGCACCCAAGTGTACGGTTGGAAAAGGCGCCTGTAAGTTTGCCGCTGCATCAAACCGCTGATGGATTTTTAAAGACAAGGGAGAAAAATAGCAACGGGTGGCCAGTCTGTATACCCATGGCCCTCGTGCCCTCGCTTGGATACATCATTGTAGCTGAGGATGCAGCAAGCGTTAGATTGGTTGATGTTGCCTACAGCGAGCAAGAGGCCTGGGATTTTCCAGTTCCGGTGCAAGCTTAAGTGTTTCTTTGAAGCGTTCGTGAGGCAGCCAGGCTGAGGAAGTGAACACTCCTGCACCCGCTGCTTGACAGTAATCAATAATCCGGAAAGATTGCAGTAATACAAACTTGCTCATTTATTGGCCCTCCCCGGAGGGGAGATCGGTAAATTTGCAGATGATTTAGGTACGGCCTCGTTTCTATAGTACAGCCAGTCCTTCAACCCACAGAAAAATGAATCAGCGATTATTACGAATGGCAAGATTGGCCTTTATTATCATAGATTTTTTGATTTTAAATCTCATCTTTTTATTTGCCATTCAGTTGTCCGCTTCAGAGATCTCTTTGAAGGGTGAAAGCACTTATGCTTATTTTCTCTTTTATTCGAACATCGCCTGGCTTGGTGCCAGCTGGGCAAACAGCATCTACCAGGCGCACAACATCGCAACTTTCGAAACTTTCTGCCGTAAAACGGCAAAGGCTTACATCTACTACCTTGCCTTTTCCCTGGCCTACCTGTTCTTTTTTAAGCAGGTTGATATTTCCCGTCTATTTGTCATCATCACGTTAAGTGCCGTGGCTGCCAGCCTGCTGGTGAGTCGTCTGGGACATCTGTTTGTATTTCAGCATTTCCTGAACAAACATTACCTCATCCGTAAAATTGTAGTGATAGGTTACAACGGGCTGGCGAAAAAGCTCGTGCAGCACCTGGAAGATGAGCCTATCAGAACAGAGATCGTTGGGTGCTGTGAAGAAGCACAAAACGTGCAGGAGCTCACACATTACCCGATCATTGGCACAATGGAGAATGTAATGCAATTTTCAATCGACAACAACGTCACAGAAATTTATTCAACCATCTCGCCCGAAGCAGACAAGCATATTTACACTTTAATGGAACAGGCAGACCAGCTCTGTATCCGTTTCAGGGTAATCCCCGATCTGAATGCCTTTATCCGCCAGCCGGTACACATTGAGTATATGGGTCAGATCCCCATGCTTTCAGTACGAAAAGAGCCCCTGAACGATGTAGCTAATCGGATCCGCAAGCGGTTCTACGACATTGTTTTTTCGTTTCTAATCATTGTCTTTTTGCTGTCGTGGCTCGTGCCGCTCTTAAGTTTGTTGATTCTACTGGATTCGCGTGGTCCTGTTTTCTTTATCCAGCGAAGGAGCGGCGTTAACAATAAGCCTTTCAACTGTATCAAGTTTCGCAGTATGCGGGTCAATGACGAGGCTCATTCGAAACAGGCAACCGAGGGCGATGCACGCATTACCCGCATGGGTAAGTTCATGCGTAAAACCAACCTCGACGAATTGCCGCAATTTTTCAACGTATTAGTAAGCGATATGAGCGTAGTTGGGCCCCGGCCGCACATGGTGCAGCACACCAACGATTACTCAAAACTGGTGAACCAGTATATGGTCAGGCAGTTTTTAAAGCCTGGCGTTACAGGATGGGCCCAGATCTGCGGTTACCGGGGTGAAACGAAAACTTTAGACCAAATGCGCAGCCGGGTGGAGCACGACCTCTGGTACCTCGAAAATTGGAGCTTGTGGCTGGACACCCGGATCATCTTCCTTACCTGCTTTAACATGTTTCGGGGTGAGAAGAATGCTTATTAGCAGGCAGAATGGAACGAAATTGAATTTTACCCAACATTACCAGGATAACCAGCCTAGAGAAAAAAAACTGAATGATTATGCTTTTTCTCTTAATAGATGTAACCTTGTATGATAAATGGCCCAGCTGTTAATGCCACCAGCAGGGTTCCGGTCTTCTATTCTTGCTGTTCGCCGCGACATTGGTCCTGCAGCGATTTTCCAATCTCCACTGAATTTACTGCTTTGTGAATTCCATGTCCGTTTGGTTTTTTCCAATCAGGAACCTTTTATGTCTAACACTTCGTCGACGCGGTTTGGGCAGACATTTTATACGAAAAGAAAAATTTAATTTCGCGGCATATCTTTTACCCAGGTGCGAATGAGAATGCTAAAACACCCTTTAATCCTTCAATTTGAAATCTAACGTACCCCATATAAAGCTGTCTGATCATTTCTTCGGTTGCAACCATTCCCTTCCTGGCCTCAAGCCAAATGAGTTGATTAATTGGTTTTTTAAGGCTGTACACCTCCATTTTCTCCTTCCCGGCTTAACACAGTCTCCTTTTTGCACTGCACCAGGACTTTGGGGCTTTGGCATCCCTACCTACCCGGAATTCTCACAAATCGCCCAGCTGCGCAGTAATCATCCTCCTTTATTATTTTCTACCAACACTAATTAAGCGCCATGCCAACCAACGAGTTAGATACATCAACTTCAAAAGAAGAAACCTTATTAAATGGGCTTCTTTTTAAGTATCTACCCTATTGGCCCCTTTTTGTGCTCTTCCTGCTTGTGTCGCTTTTTACAGCTTACATGTATCTACGGTATGCTACTCCCAGGTACCTGGCTACGGCAACACTCATCATTAAGGATGAAAAAAAAGGATACGAAGATCCCCGGATCATGGAATCGCTGAATCAGCTCAACACAAAAAAGATCATTGAGAACGAAGTTGAGGTCTTACAATCCAGGACCCTCATGGACACCGTGGTGAAAAGCCTGCACTTGTACGCTGCACCATTCGAAGAAGGGAGTGTAAAATCAACTTCAGCCTACCTCTCGTTTCCGGTTCAGGTGACTGCTGCCAACCCCGACGACCTGGAGAAAACTGATAAGATCTATCTCACTTATGATTCGGGCAAGAAGCAGGTTATGCTCGACGGGAAGCAAGCATATGAAGCAGATAAATGGGTTACCACGCCTTATGGTACGTTGAAATTTACAACCCAAAGGCGTTACAGTAAGCCGCCTGCAGCAAAAACGCTCTACTTCACACTTGCCTCCCCAAAGGAGGTTGCGCAATACTTACTTCCAGATCTTACCGTATCTGCTTCCAGCAAACTTTCTACTATTGTAGATCTCAGCTTTAAGGACGCGGTGCCCCAGCGGGCAGAAGACATTTTAAACGAACTCATTAAGAGTTACAACTTCACTGCTATCAATGAAAAGAACAATCTCGCCAAAAACACCCTGTCGTTCGTTGAGGAGAGACTCAATGCCGTTGCCCAGGATATTGACGCGATAGAAAAAAAGATCCAGCAATACAAATCGGTGCGAGGCGCGACTGATATCAGCACGCAGGGACAGCTTTTTTTGCAAAACGTGAGTGCCAATGATCAGAAGCTAAGTGAAGTTAATATGCAGCTGGCAGTACTAACCCAGGTGGAAAACTTCGTCACCGCCAAAAACAACACAAGCGGCATTGTGCCGTCAACCTTAGGAATTTCCGATCCGGTTTTGTCGCAGCTACTGGAAAAGTTGTATGCCTCCGAGCTGGAGTATGAAAAGCTGAAGGGTACTGTAGCAGAAAATAACCCTTTACTGCTTTCGCTCTCTGATCAGATCAGGAAGATCCGCCCGGGCATATTGGAGAACATTCAAAGCCAGCGACAAAGTTTAGTGGCAAGCCGGGGTAATTTGAACAGCACCAACGGCATGTACAATTCGATGTTGCAATCGATACCCGCCAAGGAAAGGCAGTTGCTTGAGATCAGCCGGGAACAGACCATCAAAAATGGCATCTACTCGTTTCTGTTACAGAAGCGGGAAGAAAGTGCGCTCTCATTTTCATCCACAGTATCGGACAGCCGGGTGGTAGATAAGGCACAGGCTTCTTTGCAGCCGGTGAGCCCAAATAGAAAATTAATTTATCTCATGGCTCTTTTTGCTGCAATCGCTCTGGCCACGCTGTCCATTTCACTCAGGGAATTATTCAATGGCAAGGTTCTTTACAGGCAGCAGTTGGAGGCGCTTACCAGGTTCCCGATTTTAGGCGAGGTGGCTTATGAAAAGGGAAGCGATACGATTGTTATCCAGAGAGGTAAACGGACATTCATGGCAGAGGAGTTTCGCAAACTCCGGATCTCCCTTCCGTTTTTGGGGATAGGTGAAACTGCCAAGAAAATTCTGGTCACTTCCAGTATCCCCGGTGAAGGCAAGAGTTTTATTGCAGCTAACCTTGCTGTGAGTTTATCGCTAACCGGTAAGAAGGTAGTGCTGGTAGACATGGACCTGAATAGCCCCTCCCTGGGCACACTGTTTAATGATGCCACTCCGAAAGGCGTTAGCGATTATTTGACCGGTGGAGTTGAACCCGCGGCTATTATCAAAGCCCTTAAAGAATATCCGGGACTTTTCTTCATTCATTCGGGACCGCTCCCGGATAACCCAGCTGAACTGATTTCCGGCATTCGTATCAGGGAGCTTTTATCCTACCTCAACGATCATTTTGATTTTGTAATACTCGATACGGCGCCTGTGGTTCCTGTAACAGATGCGTATTTGCTTTCCGAACATTGCGATGCGACGCTCTATGTTGTGCGCCACAAATATTCGCCAAAAGCCATTATAAAAAGGCTCGATGAAAAGAACAAGATCAATGCGCTTATTAATCCGGCGATTGTATTTAATGGTGTAAAACCCCGTGGTTTTTTTAATAAAAGTTATGGATATGGATATGGTTACGGTTACGTGTACGATTCAAAATTGCAAGGGAAAAAGCAGAAAAAGTCCCTGGCCTGATCTTCTTTTATCCGTACATACAAAAATCGATTTCTCACTACAACTGCTGTAACTGAGAGCGGCGAAGCCGTTTGCTGTGCATCGATGTAACCTCCAGCACTAACTCCGTACATCGAATTTCTTTGCCGTTAGTAAGTTCCAAAAAAATTGTTTTTCACAACCCTTCTTATCATTGATAAATACACCCTGTTAAACGCTGAACTGGTTGGCAGTTGTGTGATGGAATTCTGAGGTGAAATAATGTGATTGGCCATGAGCAGGAGTTGCAATGCTCTAATGAAGATCGTAGAGGCCGTTTCTCAGCAACAAATACTTAATGAATGCCGGAATTAGATAGAATTGTAATTGTTGCGTGCATGAATCCGGTTTCAAAAACAGGCGTGACCACTCACTACACTTTGCTGCAAAAGCACATCGATGATTTTGAAGTTACAACTGTCACTTCTGCAGATGCGCCCTGGCTCGTTCGAAAAATTGCGAGTGCTTATTTTCTGTTTTGCAAAATGTTTTTTCCAAACAACGCATTCGTTGTAACCAGATATTACCTCTTCTTACTAAGGTTTGCACTCAAGCGAAAAGTTGCACAGGAAAACGTGCACCTGTTTCATGCGCAGGATCCCATTGCCGCCTTTTCCATCCGGAGGCTTTTTAAGAAAGCGCACATAATAACAACCTGCCATATTATGAATCCGGTAGGAGAGCTTCAAATCAGGTATGACTTGAATCCACGTCAGATCAGCCGGTTACAGAAACAATTCAGGAATTTTTTCAGCACGTCCAACCACTTTATTTGTGTTTCAAAATACGTAGTGGAAAAAACCAAATCTTTATTCCCTGCCGGTATCCCGGTATCAGTTGTATATAATGCTGTCGATTTTCAGAACATCAGTCGGCAAAAAAAGGCCAAACACGATGGTAAAATCATCATTACAAATTGCGGCACATTAGATGACAGGAAAAATCAAAAGTTATTAATTGAACTGGCAAAAGACCTTGTAGATCAACATTTTTTAAACTTTGAAATTTTGTTAATTGGCACGGGAGAGAATTACGATTCCTATAAGCATTTGATACAGGAACACAACCTGAATGATTTTGTAAAATTATTGGGGTGGATTGAAAAGCCCTGGGAAGTTATTGCGCGATCCAGTATTTATATACACACCGCAACCGATGAGGCCTTCGGGTATACAATTATAGAAGCTATCGCTGCCGGCACTTTTGTTGTGGCAATCAGATCGGGCGGTATAGCAGAAATATTAGGAGAGGAAGGACTGGTGCCTTTGGCGGAAGCAAAAGAAAAATTTAAGGAACTGATTCTCCAGGGAGATTTGATGGACTTTGAAACGAAGGCTTCCAGCCAATATAACAGGGCCCTGCAAAAATTTGATATAGTAAACTGGAAACAAAAGCATTCCGATATTTACAGAAACGGTATGTCAGGATAGGAACTAGTCGGAGATGCACCGTAACGAGTGACTAGCTGTTGTAGTCAACTCTTGCAACAAAAGTACTGACCCGTTTTTATTGTAGACTTTGTGGTGAAAGTATTTTTCACATAAGCTACATATGCTTTCACTTAGGCGGATAAAGTTTTACTTCCATTCATCCATCAGTATTTACCTCAGCGCCTCCTTGCTCTTTTAAATCATTTAATTCTTACTGTATCGATACCCTGGTAGCTGAACATCCCGAGACCTCAACGCGGAAAAGTATAAGAGGGTTGCATGCTTCTGCCCAGGCACAAGGTTTGAACGCTGTTGTTACCCTGGTACGAACCCTTGTGTTTACCTTTTTTATATCTCCAGAGAATTTTGGACTCATTGCATTGTCTTTAACTTTCACAGGATTAATCAGCGTGCTAAAAGATTTTGGCTACACTACGTATATCATTCAGCAGGAGAAAGTAAGTGAGGAGGAATTAGTCGCCATCAATACAAGGGTCATACTATATGGCCTGATTTCGTTTTTGGTAATATGCATTGCAGCCCTGTTGATCTCGAACATCTACAACCAGGTAGCGTTGCTTTGGATCTTACCGATCACTGGAGTTCAATTTATTCTAAATTCATTTACGTTAGTGCCGCAGGCGTTAATGCGAAAGTCCATGGACTTTGGCAAAGTGGGAAGAATTGACGTAACCTCCAATGTCTTATCAGTAACGATCGGCGCGCTGTTGCTGTTTTTTACCAGGTCTTATTGGGTGTTGCTTCTGACCTCGATTTTGTACTTCTTTTTCCAAATGCTTTTGACTATCAAGATCAGTCCCTGGAAGCATCAGTTCTCAAATCCCTTTAAGAATAAAATGACCAAGTCCGGCGCGTCTTTTGGCATGCGCCTTACCGCCTTTAATATACTTACGTTTCTGTCTGTGAACCTGGATAGCATCATTATTGGAAAGATAGCGGGACTGCCTGTGCTTGGAAACTATACCAAGAGTTTCGAGTTTGGCAGTTCAAACATCGACAGACTAATTAAAAGGCCGATACAGCAGGTTTACTTTTCTGATCTCACGGGTAAAGATGTTCATGAAAAGTGTGAACTATTTTTTCGGTATTTATTCTTGTTGCTCTCGCTTGTCATGCTTGTGATCGGACCCGCTCTTATTTTAACCGAGGTACTTGTAGAAAATTTTTTGAATGCCAGCTGGCAGCCGCTTATTGGTATGCTACCTCCTTTTTTTCTGTGTACCTTATTATGGATGACCATGTCTTTGGCCGATCAGCTACTTATTGCCACCAATAATTTAAAACGATATTTATTTCTTGGGGTGTCAAAGTCCGTTATCGGGTCACTGGCGATCATCATTTCAAGTTTTTGGGGTGCGCAAGCCATCGCCTATAGTTTCCTGATTTATCATATCGTGCTGTTTATACCGTTTTGTTATTCTATTTTTTCTGGGATTGGTATCAACACTGCGAACACGAAGGGTATGGTTGCAAATATCTGTATCATTACGGCTACGGGTTTTTTCGCTGTTCTGATTCCATTTGTCCTTGTTGATTATGAGTTCGTTGGTGTCACACTTGCATTGGTTATTTTTCTAGCCAACAGCCTCATCCTGCACCTTTTTGTTTGGCCACAAATCAGCCATTACCGGGGTTTTAAAATATTTTTCAGTAGCCTGGTCGGTTTGAACAAGATTAAAAAACCGGCTTAAATGATTCAGATACTTTGCATTTCAAGTGGGCTACCCCAAGGTGCTTACCCGGTGCTTTTAAGTTTGTTACTCCGGTTGGTCTGTCCTAATGTGATGATACACTTCAATTACACTTTCAACTGTTGCGTCCACTAGGAATATGAAGATTTTGAAATCAATAGCTTTTCATAAGAACCGCTTACTCTTCAATCAGTCTGATAGAAGCAGGAAGATCATTCTGAGTGCTTCCAATTCGTTTGCAATTAAGCTGCTGAGCATCCTGTCAGGATTTTGGTTGGTATCTGTGTCGATCAACTACATCCAGGTAGAAAATTATGGCGTCTGGCTTACGGTTAGTTCGATCATGACCTGGATCACCATTTTCGACATTGGATTGGTGTCGAGCCTGCGCAATAGGATCACTGAAGCCATCACACTGAAAGACCTTGATGCAGCACGGAAATATACGTCTACAACCTATGCCCTGCTGTTCCTGATCATCGCTCCTGTTTGGATCCTTTTCGTTCTTGTTGCACAGGAAGTAAATTGGCAGGAGGTTTTTCGTAGTTCGCTGCCGGACGCTACTTTGCAATCGCTGGTATTTTGGGTGTTCACTTCATTTTGTGTTCAGTTTTTTTTAAAGCCGATTATTTCCATCTTAACAGCTGATCAAAAGCATACACTTACTAATTCCATTTACTTATTTACGAATGCCATCTCGTTACTATGCCTTATCATTTTTAAAGATTTCTTCACCGGCTCTTTATATTTCATTTCCCTTCTTTTTGCAATAGTGCCCTGCGCCGTGCTGCTGGTGATCACCGTGCTTCTTTTTGCCACCAAATATAAAAGTCTGCAACCGGGTCCGGCTACCATAGACTTCAGCTGCAGGAAAGACCTGCTTGGACTGGGATTCAAATTCTTTATCATCCAGGTAGCAGGGCTCATTATTTTCAGTTCCAACAATTTTATTATATCCTATTTTTTGGGAAATGAACAGGTTACTTATTACAATATCGTGTTCCGGTACTTTAGTGTTATAACCATCGCTTATTCTTTGGTCAACTCCCCATTCTGGACTGCCTATACCGACGCTTACACTGTTAAAGACTGGGCATGGATCAGGAAAGTAACCAAACAGGCCAACCTGCTCTGTGTGGCTTTATTATTTGTTACGCTCCTAATGTTGCTGGTGAGTTCATGGGTATAT
>JBGTIL010000567.1:0-3433 GCA_041745695.1 Chitinophagaceae bacterium
CAACCACTTTTCGTTCAACCGGGCAGCGAGGCTCACCACCTTCCGCACGCTGATCGTACCAAAGCGAAGGTGTACGCTCACATGGCTCGTACCGACCACTGCAGGCAGATTCCTGGTGTCGTGATAATTGCGAACAATATCTTCATCAATGAGCGTATTGAAAGCCACCATGTCAACTGTTTCAAATCCTATGTCGGTAAGAGAGGGGAAATGAAAGGAAGTATTTTTCAGTACATTACCTAGAAAGTCCTCACTTGGGTAGGTCACTGGTTGCTGGGCTGCATACTGGCGCAGCCAGACTTTGGCATAGGGCGGGTAAACTGTATATGGCGTTCCGTCCTGCTTCATAACATCCGACTTCTCAAAAATGACCTGGTCTTTGTACCCGGTAAATGGAATACGCTTGCTTTGCAAAAACGTTTCTATGCGGCCGTCCCGGTCTTTGGCGTAGGGCTCGTAGTCGCCATTAGTAACAACCCGCACGACATTAAATTCGTTACAGATCTTTTCAAAGGCTGTGAGGGGTGTATCGTGAATAATTAAAAGCGACGCGCCCAAAGTTTTCAGCACAGCGTTGATCTGAGAAAGTGCCTGGTGAATAAATGCGAGCCGGCGGTCTTTCTTATCGGGCAAGGCATTCAGGATATCTGTGTCGTAAATAAAAATTGGCAGTACGGGCGTTTCGCCGCGTAAGGCTTCGTAGAGTCCATGATTATCGGTAAGCCGGAGATCCCTGCGGAACCAGAACACAGTCATCGGTTGATTATTGTCTGCCAAAAGGATTGCTTTTTTGTTTTTAAAATCTGTGAACATTGCAATACAGCTGGCAGCAGCGCATTGTTCAGTCAGTCCCACGAAATAGATGGCTCCAGCCTTGTAGTTACTCGTAGTGCAGCAATGCGTGAGCTATAGCAAGTAAGGAACGCCCCCACAGGGGCAGGAAATAAAAATTGCGGCCCAATCGCTGCTTAACAAACCATTTCAGGTCAGAGAAAACGCACTTCGGGGTGTTTGCTTTATTTTTAGTCCTATAAAAATCAGTACATGCACAAATTGGCTTTCCTATTGCTCTTCCTTCCTCTGACAACACTGTCCCAAAAAAAAACGATTACGCTTGAAGACATTTATAAGAAGGGCACCTTCCGGGGCGAAGCCGTTGGAGGCTTTGAATCGGCAGCCGGTGAGCTCTTCGATCCAAAAGATATCAAGGACGAAGCGGGCAAATTACTTCCCTCCACAGACTATGAGTTGAGCCCTGATAAAAAACGCATTTTATTTAATACAGGCAGAGAACCCATCTACCGCAGGTCCTCCAAATCCACGGGATATATCTATGATGTGGCCACCAAAAAAACCATTCGCCTCAATGCAGGAAAAGTGTTGCATCCTACCTTTTCACCCGATGGGAGCAAGGTTGCGTATGTGTTCGAGAATAATCTTTACTGCCACGACCTGGTTTCGGGCACCACCAAAGCTGTAACAAATGATGGCAAGTGGAACGAGATCATCAACGGAAATGCAGACTGGGTGTATGAAGAAGAATTTGAGTTCAGCCGGGCTTTTCAATGGAGTCCCAAGGGCTCCTACATCGCTTACTACAAATTTGATGAGCGCAATGTGAAGGAATTCAACATGACCATTTTCGACAACGCATCTAACAAAGACTACCGGTACAAATATCCTAAAGCAGGTGAAGCTAATTCGAAAGTGGAAATACACCTGTACCAGGTGGCAACAGGAAAAGATGTGAAGGCAAAGTTTGATGAAGGAGATATTTACATACCCCGGATTAAATGGACGCAGCAGGACAGTAAGCTTATGGTATACTGGATGAACCGGCACCAGGATCATCTGAAGCTCCTGCTCACAGACGCAGCTACCGGTGCAGCCCAAACAGTTTACGAAGAGAAGAATAAATATTTTGTTGAGATCAATGACAACTGGTGGTTTTTGAAAGATGGAAAGAACTTTTTGTTCACCTCGGAAATGAACGGTTACACCCAACTTTACAATTACAGCCTCGACGGTAAGAAAAAGATTCAGCTTAACAAAACAAAATATGATATCGCCAGCGTGGAGGGTGTAGACGAAAAGGCAAAACTGGTTTATTACACCCTTGCCTATCCCACTCCAATGGACCGGAACCTTTTTGTTTCCGATTTCGACGGCAAACAAACAGCACAGTTAACCAGTGGTAGTGGATGGCATAACGTGGAACTAAATGAAGGCTACAGCCAGTTTTACGACTACTATTCAAACATCAATACCCCGCAAACTGCCACCCTTTACACCATCAGCAATAACAGCGGTAAACCAACTGCAACCAAAGAAAAAGTTGTCAGCGAAAATACCGCACTGAAAAATTTATTAGCCGAATATGCTGTGAGCACTGCACGTTTTATAAAAGTGCCCAACAGCAAAGGCGATACGCTCAATGGATGGATGATCCGGCCTACCAACTTCGACTCAACCAAAAAGTACCCGGTGCTCTTTTGTAATTATGGCGGACCCGGATCTCAGCAGGTAGCCAATCGGTTTGGTGCTGTAAGTATGTGGCATCAGCTGCTCGCTAACAAGGGTTTCATCGTTGTGTCTGTAGACAACACCGGCACCGGCTTCCGTGGTGAAGCATTCAAGAAGAAAACCTATTTGCAGTTGGGCAAATTCGAAATTGAAGACCAGATAGATGCGGCAAAATGGCTTGCCACCATGCCTTATGTGGACGCAAAGAACATAGGTCACTGGGGATGGAGTTATGGGGGCTTTATGAGTTCCCTCGCAATTACCAAAGGTGCAGATGCGTTCACTGCGGCAGTGGCAGTTGCCCCTGTAACCTCATGGAGGTACTACGATAATATATACACAGAAAGGTACATGCGTACGCCCCAGGAAAACCCTAAGGGTTACGACGACAACTCTCCGATCAATCATGTAGATAAGATCCGTGGTAAGTACCTGCTTATTCATGGCACTGGCGATGACAACGTGCATTTCCAAAACAGCACACAGATGGTAACAGCGCTGGTGAAGGCCAATGTTGATTTTGAGACGATGTATTATCCCAACAAAAATCATGGTATCTCCGGAGGTCCCGACAATACGAGTTACCACCTGTGGAGCAAGATGACCAACTGGATCATTGAAAACATAGGTAATGAAAATGTGGTGAAAGAGAAGGTCGGGAATACAATCAATACACCAAAAAAGGCTTTCTAGGTTTTTTGCCACGGAGACACGAAGGCACAGAGGAGCACGGAGGAATCTAACACATAGATACATAGGAACATAGAAGAATTAATAATCTTTACCATCCTATGTGTCTATGTATCTATGTGTTAAATCCTGAGCGATTGCTTTATGCCTCGTTGCCTTCGCGGCAGGAGCTTACCGGCACAACTATTTCACTGCCCGTTTGTATCTTCAATCAGATGAA
>JBGTIL010000568.1:0-7220 GCA_041745695.1 Chitinophagaceae bacterium
CTGAACCCCGATAAGAAAAAGAATGCTTTCTACATCTGGTTTTTTCTCGAACCGGCCCATCAGCTTCTCCTCAAGTTTCCACCATCGGCTTTGCAGGTCATCACTGAAATTCATGCTGCAAATGTAAGATGCCTGTGTTGCCCGATTAAAGCACAGGAATAGTCATTGCCCAACAACCCGTGGTTTGGTAACTAAAAAGCGGCGCGTATCAACCAAATGCCATACAATGATGGTCTATATCTTTGCTGACCTTAATAACGCATTATGCTTCAACTGGCACAACTACGAATCGATCCGGAACTGGTGAAAGAACGCCTGGCAATAAAACACTTTTCCCAGGTGCAACTCGTAGATGACATTATTCAACTGGATGATGAGCGTAAGAAGTTGATCTTTCAATTTGACGAGAACAAAGCAAAGATCAATGCAGCGTCAAAAGAAATCGGCGTGTTGATGAAGACAGGCAATAAAGAAGCAGCAGAACAGAAGAAGGCACAGGTGGAAATATGGAAAGACGAAAATGAACCGATCCAGGAAAAACGTAATGCAGTTGAGCAGCAATTGGAAGAATTACTGGTGTTGCTTCCAAACCTGCCATCGTCTTTTGTACCTCCCGGCAAAACACCAGAACAGAACGAAGTTGTTCGAACGGGTGGCAGCGAACCACAATTATACGAGGGTGCAGTCCCTCACTGGGAGCTTGCAAAAAAACACGGTCTTATAGATTTTGAGTTGGGCAATAAACTGGCTGGCAGCGGCTTTCCGGTATACAAGGGCAAAGGTGCCCGGCTTCAACGTGCGCTCATTCAATATTTTCTTGACTACAATTCAGCAGCTGGTTACACTGAATATATGCCGCCCCTGGTAGCCAATGCAGCTTCTGCCCATGGTACAGGGCAGCTACCGGATAAAGAAGGGCAGATGTATTTTATTGGAGAAGATGAGCTGTATCTGATACCCACTGCAGAAGTGCCCCTGACTAATATCCACCGCGATGAATTATTAAAAGAAAGCGACCTGCCCCTTAAGCTTACCGCTTATACGCCCTGCTTTCGTAGAGAAGCAGGAAGCTACGGCAAAGATGTTCGCGGACTAAACCGGCTTCACCAATTCGACAAGGTTGAAATTGTTCAGTTGGTAGAAGGAAGCATGAGTTACGAAGTGCTGGAGGATATGGTAATGCATGTAGAAAAATTAATTCAGTCGCTGGGTTTACAGTACCGTGTGCTACGGTTATGCGGTGGCGATATGAGCTTCGCCTCTGCCCTTACTTATGATTTTGAAGTATATAGTGCGGCACAGGCACGGTGGCTTGAGGTAAGTTCTGTTTCCAATTTTGAAACGTTCCAGTCAAACAGAATGAAGATCCGGTACAAAAACAAGGAGGGAAAATCGGTACCCGTGCATACGCTGAATGGGTCGTCGTTGGCGCTGCCCAGAATACTTGCCTGTCTCCTCGAAAACAATCAAACAGCTAATGGTATATTGCTCCCGCCAGTGCTGCACGGCTACTTTGGAGGCGAAATGATTTGATCTTTTTCATGGGCGACAAGCATTTCAATTGCAGTTGCATGCCTCCTCCCTATTACGCCTCTTAGCGCCTAGGTAACACCATGCATCCTTTTTTTCATGAAGCCATTTAATGCAAGCATGATAAAGCCGGCGGCAATAGGAATGATGGTGAAAATTAGAAAAAAGGTTGAAAGAGAATATTTTTCTGTAATAGCATCAATATAACTTCCGGTGATACCTGCCAAAAAATTAGCAGCGAAGTTGGCAACAAACCAAATGCCGAACATTAGTCCAACAAGCTTCACGGGCGCGAGCTTACTTACATAAGACAAGCCTACGGGTGACACACACAACTCTCCGAGTGTATGAAAAAGGTAAGCCAGTATAAGCCAGGTCATGCTCACAGCAGCTGTCTTTGCACCCTGGTCGATGCCATAACTTCCATAAGCAAGTATGGCGAAGCCAATGCCTACCAAAAATAATCCAATGGCAAATTTTACCGGCCCCGAAGGATTATATCGGCTCTCCCACAGCTTTGAAAACAAAGGAGCAAAAGCAATGATGAAAAACGAATTGAGAATTCCAAACCAGGAGGCCGGCACCTCTGTAGCATCTGCCCTGAATTCGCGCAGCAGCATCCAGATAACGATACCCCAGATCAGGACGAAACTGGTGCCCAAAAAAATGTTGGACAGAGAGTAGCGTGCAAATGTTTTTCTAAACAGGTTTGCCAGTACAACCGTAAGTATGATCATGGGTACAACGGTGAGAATTGTGTTGGTCCATTTAAAGGTGGACGCTGCGCTGCCAACCAGTGTACGATCGGTATAGTCTTTCGCAAAAACAGTCATGGAACCACCCGCCTGTTCAAATGCCCACCAGAAAAAAATGGTGAAGAATGCAAAAATGGAAATCACAATAATCCGGTCGCGATTGATGTGGGCTGCTACCAACGGTGCTTTCACCTTGTCGCCTTTCTGTGTGAGTGCCTCCAATGCGTCTGCCGTGGCTTTATCTTTTGGAGTCAGTCCAATATTTCCAAATATTTTTTGAGCGAATGAAAACTGCAGCAATCCAAATAACATAAATACACCTGCCAGTCCAAAGCCATAGCTCCAGTCTACCTTTTCTCCGATGTAACCACAAAGCAAGATACCCAGGAAAGCACCTGCATTGATACCCATGTAAAAAATGGTATAAGCAGCATCCTTTTTCTGTGGGTTGTTAGTGTACAATTGACCGACTATCGAAGAGATATTTGGTTTGAATAAACCATTGCCAATTATAATACAGGTCAAGCCGATATAGAAGGAAGCTGCTGTGTCGAAGGCCATGCTTGCATGACCAATAGCCATGATCAATGCACCCAGAATAACTGCTTTGCGATAACCCAGTATTTTGTCGGCAATCAAGCCTCCGAAAATAGGCGTGAGGTATACAAGACCGGTATACCAGCCATATAATTGGAGCGCATCCTGACGCTCCCAGGCCCAACCTCCTTCACTTAACGAAGATGTTAGAAACAAAACCAGCAGTGCACGCATTCCATAATAGCTGAACCGCTCCCACATTTCTGTAAAAAACAAAATAAACAGGGCAGGCGGGTGACCGCTTTGGTTTCCTGGCTCGTGGTGGGCTACAGTTGCACTCATGGTTTGAAGTTGGTATTAGAACAATCGCCCGCCAAAATACATAATAATAACCTAAAAATAATTCGATGGTTTCCTAAAACAGTTCACCGAACTTCGTGCTGCACACATGAAATAACCTATGAATATTTTATTGCTTGGTTCCGGAGGAAGGGAGCATGCATTTGCATGGAAACTTCGTCAAAGCCCACTCTGCACCAATTTATTTATCGCCCCGGGTAATACAGGTACAGCACTATGCGGCATCAATAAAGACTTCGGTGTTACAGATTTTGAGCAGATCAAAAACTGTTGTCTGGAAGAATACATAGACATGGTAATTGTGGGTCCGGAAGAACCACTGGTTAAAGGTGTTGTTGATTTTCTGCATAAAGAATCAGGTCTCAACCTGCTTATTATCGGTCCTTCAAAAGATGCTGCCCAATTGGAAGGCAGCAAGGCTTTTGCAAAAGGGTTTATGCACCAGCATGCAATACCAACTGCCTCATACAAAGAATTCACCGCAGACAACTTTGACGATGGAATTGCCTACCTGAAACAACATCCTCTTCCAATTGTATTAAAAGCAGATGGGCTGGCAGCAGGCAAAGGCGTATTGATCTGTCAAAATCACCTGGAAGCCATCTCCGAGTTTGAGCTGATGATTCAGCGCTCCAAATTTGGCGACGCGGGCAAACGTGTAATCATCGAACAGTTTCTTGACGGTATAGAGCTCTCTATTTTTGTGCTTACCGATGGGAAAGACTATGTGTTGTTACCGGAAGCAAAGGATTATAAACGTGTTGGCGAAGGCGACAAGGGTCCGAATACGGGAGGCATGGGAGCCATCAGCCCGGTACCTTTTGCCGATGAAGATTTCATGCAGAAAGTTATTTCCAGGATCGTTGAGCCAACAATACAGGGACTTCAAAAAAACGAACTTGAATACAAGGGCTTTATATTCATCGGGGTAATCAAGGTCGCTGATGAGCCATTTGTTATTGAATACAATTGCCGCATGGGCGACCCCGAGGCTCAAACGGTACTTCCCCGCATCAAAAACGACCTGGTGGAAGTACTTGCCAGCACCGCCAAGGGAGAAGTAGCCGGCTTAACCATACAACATGATGGACGTTTTGCGTCTACCATTGTAGCTGTGAGCGGGGGCTATCCTGCCGAATATGAAAAAGACCTTCATATTAACGTTTTAAAAGAATTTAAGAACTCAAACGACAGTATGGTATTCCACTCGGGTACCAGAGAAGTAGACGGCGCTATCGTTACTTCCGGCGGACGGGTTTTTAGTGCTACTTCCCTTTCCTCGCAACTTGATGACGCCCTCGAGGCTTCCAGGGAAAGCATCGACCAGATTCAATATGAGAATAAGTACTACCGCAGGGATATCGGCTTCGAATTTATAAAAGACCTTGCCTGAGGATAACGAAGTGTATTAAATTTCGACTCCGACTTCGCACCTTTTTATTATGCTGCGAGGCTCCTTTATTTGCCTGCCCGCGATGAATAGGAAGGAACAGCGATGTCGTGGTAGAACAAAAATTTCCATCCCTGTTCCTGCCCTTCTGCCCACCACTGCTCGCGCAGTAACATAGCCCGTCCGGGGTCTGAGTCGTATTTCGTTTTATAGCGCATCTTCATTTGCTGCAGCTGTGGCGCTACATCTCCACCAAAAAAGATAGTTTCGGTTCCTTCTTTTATCCAGAAAGCCTGGTGGTAAGGTGAATGTCCACCGGTATGCCTGTAAAAAATATAATCGTCGATCACTCCCTCATCTTCATGTAAAAAACATACCTGGTCTGAGCCCAGGAGGGGTTCAATTTCATCCGGGAGAAAAGAGGGCGCGCCTGTCTGCCATGCATAGTCCAGCTCCCTCTGTTGTACATAGTATTTTGCTGCAGGAAAATTTAATACGCTCCCGCCGTTTGTATGCCCGGGATGCGGATCTCCAATACCTCCAGCATGGTCTTTATGCAGGTGTGTGAGCAGAACTTTTGTTACCTGTTCTGCGGTATAACCGGCTGCACTTATATTCTCATGTATCTGTAGCTTTCCGTCGGCCGTTTTGTATCCGAGTCCGGCATCGAGCAACAATACATCTTTCGAGGTTATTATAAGGAATGGTTGAATCTGTACCAGCAGACTTCCCGCGGGTCGTTCGCTCAGCTTGTCCCGCTCTTCGTTGAACGGCACAAAAACCTTTGTTTTATCAATAGTAAACGAACCTTCAGAAAGCGGGATAACCGTCATGAACAAAAGAATTAATTAAATCAAACACTGGGATGGTAATGCTCAGCGAAGCACCATTTGCCGGTCTGCATCCAGCCTTATCAGAATAAATAATAGAATAGTAAAGGTTAGCAGTGCCGTACCGCCATAGCTTATCAGTGGCAACGGGATGCCTATAACCGGGGCAAGGCCAACGGTCATTGCAACGTTAATGGTTATATGAAAAATGAAAACGGCGGCTACCCCATACGCATAACAGCGGCTAAACACGGAGCGCTGCCGCTCAGCCACCGTAATAATTCTAAACAGGAGAAGCAGGTAAACACTTAATAGAACCGTGGTGCCTACAAAGCCGAAACTTTCGCCAATCGTGCAAAAAATGAAATCAGTTCTTTGTTCAGGCACAAAGTCGTACCGGGTTTGTGTGCCGCTTAATAATCCCTGCCCAATCAATCCGCCGGAACCAATGGCAATCTTCGACTGCCTCACGTTGTAATCTGCTGTATTGTCTTTTTTGCCGGTCACTGAATTTTTAGAGGTACCCGGTCCATAGGAATATGGGTTGTCTTTCCCAAATAGAGAATAGATCCGCTCCACCTGGTGTTTCTGCAAAATACTGCTGAAGATGAAAGGCACAGCAAACCGCTGTATCCCCACACACAGGAGCCAGACAAAAATGATGGTTAGAATAGAACTCTGGCGGCGCTTTGCCTGCCGGTAATTGAAATAGATGATTAATGCCGCAATAACCGACAATACGATAGCAAGTGTGTTTGGTTCTACCACAATGGAAGCTATTACAAGAGTTGCCACCGAGAAGCCAATGATCAATATCGTTGCCGGCAAACCCTCGCGGTACATGACCAGGAAAAAAGAAAAATACACCAATGCAAGCCCCGTTTCTTTTTGAAGTATAGTGATCACAGCAGGCAGCAGGGCAATGCCCGCTGCAATTGCCTGGGAGCGGGTTTTTGTGAAATCCATATTAGGCAGCGAAATGTACTTCGCCAAAGCGAGACAAACGCAGACCTTGCAGAACTCGGCGGGTTGAAACTGGATACCCCCAAAGCGAACAATCGACTCTGTACCTTTTACATCGGAGTGGAATGGAAATACCAGGAGCAACAGCCCGATACCTACTGCATACCATAGATTGGCGGTTGCAGGAAAGAATTTACTGTCGGTTAACAATATAAAAACACCCACAACGATAGCAGCGATGAAGAAGAAGAATTGTTTGCTGTAGTCTGTTTTAAATGAAAGAAACGACGACAGGATTGGGTCGTTCTCTCTATAGGTAACTGCAAAAATTGCCGTGATACCGATGGCTACGAGCAGCAGGTACAACCAGATCATTATAGGGTCTACCCCTCCGGAAATGCTTCCTTTACCTCTGTTCATCCGTGCTGACCTCCCCAGGTGCCCTGTGGCCTTTTTTTAGGTACAATGCCTTCATATGAATTCATGGAAGCAATTCGTTTCAATGGCTCCGGAAAAGAGCTGTCTTTTTTCACAGGCACAGTGCCCCGGCGCAAATACTTTTTGATATAGGTGCTGTCTGCAGTGAGGTTAAAGTAAAAAAATGCACGTGCCGAATCTGCTTTGTATTGCTCTCTTGCCAGAAAGTCTGGCATCAGGTTAGCAGCCGCTATCTCTTCTACTTTTAAAACCCTTTCGGCTCTCAATGTATCCTTCAGGTATTTCTCCATGAGCAGCTGGGCAATGTTTCCACCCCAGGTTGCTCCGAATCCCGCATTCTCAACTACTACTGCTATGGCTATGGTAGGGTTTTCCCGCGGAGCAAAACACACGAACATGGAATTATCCTTCAATTTC
>JBGTIL010000569.1:0-2951 GCA_041745695.1 Chitinophagaceae bacterium
TCCGGACATTAGGATCAATGTGCAAGGAGGTAAGTGGCAACCTGCCCACTTTTATTTCTCCATGGATGGATGGCAAAAAGGCGGTCCTTGCCCTGTCTGCTGAGTTGACGAAAACAGATGCAATCAGTTTGGAGGAACATCAGAAAGAATGGAGTGAAATTTTAGGCGGCCTCCATGGAAGCATTGATGCGGTAGCTTTTCAGGACGGTCATATTGACTACACAGAGCTGGACGCATTTTTCAGTGTAAATAAAAAACTGGCCGACCAGTATGGATTTCGGTGCTGGACAAATGCGGAAAGCTTTGACCGCGACATGCCCATAAAATTTTTGCCGATCAAGTTCGAAAAGCTTCGTCTGAAACTCGAAGCTGCAAAACGGTGCGGATTCGATAAAGCCATCACCTTTGAATTCGCTCATTTTATGAGTCCGCAAAGCTCCTATATACAGGCACATCATTTATACAATCGCTATGCGGAGTACAAACAAACCCTGACACCATGACCCGGAAGTTATTGCTATTCCTTTTTACTATTATAACGCTTTCTGGAGCGGCACAAAGCACTTTGAAACAAAAGCTGGGCGAACCCGTGAAGGGAACCTGGATTACAAATGTTGCCAGCGATGCGTTGACCTCTGCAGACAAAATAAGGGAAACGATTCAACGTTGCAAAGCTTTTGGGCTGAACACTATATATGTTGTGACCTGGAACAAGGGCGTTACGATGTATCCAAGCCCTGTAGTTGAAAAATACATAGGCATTAGACAAGATCCTGTTTACAAAGGTTTTGATCCTATCAAAGAGATAATCGACCAGGGCCACAAGGCAGGTATAAAGGTGATTGGCTGGTTCGAGTATGGATTCGCTTATGAGTACATGGACACCACGTCAGTCTGGCTGAAAAGGTACCCGCATTGGGCGGGCAGGGACGTTAATGGAAGACTCTTGCAGAAGAATAAATTTTTTTGGTGGAATTCCCTGCATCCGGAGGTGCAGCAATTTATGACGGAACTCATTATAGATTTTGTAAAACGATACGATGCGGATGGCATACAGGGAGACGACCGCCTGCCCGCCATGCCCAGTGAAGGTGGTTATGACGATTACACAAAGCTGCTCTACTCTGGAGAGAATGATGGAGCTGCGCCTCCGCCTGATTCGAAAAACCCCGCATGGTTGCAGTGGCGGGCCGAGAAGTTAAATAAGTACGCAAAGCATCTATACAGTTCGATCAAGAAAATAAAACCGGCATACATCATCTCCTGGGCACCAAGCATCTATCCCTGGAGCAAAGAACAATACCTGCAGGACTGGCCGTCGTGGCTGAATGGAGGCTATGCAGATGAAATCTTGCCGCAGTTGTACCGGTATGATATCAAGGCTTATGAAAAAATTGTGCAGCAGTTGAGTGAGCAGGTAACAGCAGTACAGAAGCGCCGCGTTTTTCCAGGTATTTTAATTGGATTGGGCGGAGGGTACAAAGTGAAAGAAGCGTTACTACAGCAAATGATTCAAATGAACAGAAAGTATGGCTTTAACGGCGAGTGTACTTTTTATTACGAAGGGATGAAACACCTGAAGCCTTTTTACATTAATGGTAAACAATAAGTTCATGAATGTAAACTGCGGGTAAGTCACAGGAATAATACCCCACCTGCAGACCAACGACGTACAACTTATTAAGATAGATATCTAATAGACTTTGCTTCTCAGTAGCAATAGGTCCGGTTTGATAAAGAGAAGCATCTCTCAATGGTGTTTCATTACTGCAAGTATTCTACGTTTCGCTTTATCGATTTTGCAGTAGTAACATCTTTTTGATAAAGGAGAGCGGCAATTTATTAAATCAAAACAGGATCAATTACTATTTGGAATTTTAGCGTTCCTTTCATCCTTGTCCAGCCTGTTTCTTCGAGTCCCCCAGGGTTGGCTTACCCACCTAATTGCACCCACACAATACATCGCTTCTGCAAATCATGCAACAATCTTTGCTGCAGGAGGTGCTTTAGTAGTTTCTGCCAAAATCGCTCGCGCTTCTAGGATGAATCAATTAGCAACAGCGTTTAATTGTACAGAGCTTTACTAAACACAAGCAAGGTTTCTTCAGTAAGGCGAAGATGGAAGATGAACCACCAAACGACTTGTAGCTGGAATTTGTCAGCCTTTCTTACTCCCTATCGACAACAGCAGAAATGATGCGCCAGCGCGGTGGCATGCCGGGAATGCAGGCGAACAACGCCGCTTCCGGCCAGAGTGCCATATTGGAATTTTTCTGAGAAAAACCAAAATCACTTTACACCAAAACGAAAGCCATGAATACGCATCTTTACGCGTGGTTTACCACCCTCGGACTTTTCTGTTGCTCGCAGATGAGTGCACAAACGAACATCATCAGCGGCAAAGTATCAGGCATCGATACGAACGAAATACTCAACGGCGTCAGTGTAATTGTAAAAGGTACAAGGGAAGGCACCTACACCAATTCGAAAGGGCACTTCAGCATTACCACAAAGCAGTCGCTACCTGCTGTTCTTACTTTTACATCAATTGGATTTGAAGACACGAGCATCACAGTGGCCTCAACCAACTATATTACAATAACGATGCTGCCAGCTGCTTCACTCGGACAGGAAGTAGTTGTAGCAGCAACCCGGATACCGACGCGTATCCTGGAATCGCCCGTATCCATCGAAGGCTTCAACTCAAAACAGATCATCAACTCTCCCGCCACTTCCTACTACGATATGGCGGGAGCCCTGAAAGGGGTTGACCTCACTACCTCCAGCCTGACCTTTAAAACGATCAGCACAAGAGGATTTAATGGTAGTGGCAGCCCGCGTGTCAACCAGATCGTTGATGGTATGGACAACCAGGCTCCCGGTCTGAATTTTTTCGTGGGAAATTTCGCCGGATTAACCGAGCTGGATGTTCAGAGTATGGAGTTACTACC
>JBGTIL010000570.1:0-2287 GCA_041745695.1 Chitinophagaceae bacterium
AAGTCCGCATTCTTAGCAGTTTTCGAAGGAATTTGCTACAAAAAAGTGTTCAACTTTTAAGTATCATCGGTAGTTGATCTGAAAATTAAAGGTGCTCGTGTACGTATAAGAAGTTCATCCTTACTAATTGTCTTGTATTGCATGTCTGAGATTGTTGATAAAGTAAGCATTTGGACTCTGATAACTGGAACAAAAGAAATTCTAAAACCTCGATGAGCTAAAGAACTTTTTTGAGATCTTTCGCAGTAACAGCAGGTATTTCTCTGTCAACCGATCGAACCCTTATTCCCGTGAGTTATCATCTGATGAGAAAAATGATTTTTCTGTTGACAGCAACGATGAGAATGCAGGATTCCAGGCGAAGGACTTCCATCAAAACGGATTTCATATTTCTTTCAAAATAAACAACACAGATTTTGAATTGAATATTCTGGAAGGCACAATATTGAGAATGCTGTTGCTACAACTGCAGCGGCCAATATAGCCGGAGTTTCAGTTGATGATTCTGCAGCAGCATTATGGGAGTATGAAGGCATCTGTCGCCGTACGCGGATACTTTGTCACAAAAATGGAGTTTGGGTGGTGGATGATTTCGCACACAACCGAGGAACTGCGCCGCTGCAATTAATACTTGCCAGCCAGTGTCAGGTAAGGTTGTGGCATGGTTTCAGGCGCAATGGATATACGCCTACAAAATTTCTCCGCAAAGAATTTGTAAGTGAAATTGCTAACGCATTAAGGACCCCGGACGAGATCCGAATGAGTGGAATTTTCTATGCAGGAGGCACGGCCACTAAAGATATTTCCACGCATGATCTGGTCAATGATATAAAGGCATTGGGGAAAACGCATATTTCGGTTGAAGACAGGAAACAGTTTTTAGAACGCAAGAAATCATCTTGACGCAGAAACGACATTATTAATAAAGCGAACAAGAGACCCTCACTCGCGCAGTTCAGTAAAGACATAGATAACAAACTGCGATCTTTTGATTAAACGCGACGATCTTTCAACTTGTTATCACCAGTTTCTTTGAATTTATTATCATTCTGCAATGAGGGTGTAATGATATATTCCCGAAGCGGATGTTGCTGTAAAAAATTAATGGCTCATTCTCCGCAGTATAGCCATATTGCCACCGTAACATCTGCGGAAATTCTACCTCGCTAGCGGGTCCGGTCGTATTTGGAACTTGAAGACTTTGCTCGATGTACCTTTTCCACCTTCCATATGAAAGGGTGTGCGTGTGCTTATAGTAGCCCATAATCCGCGGCCTTTCCATCCAGCATTTGGATTGTCAATCCGCCCATCTATCCACTTGGTATAAAAGCCCAACGGGTAAGGTACACGCAGCACCACCCACTTTCCATCCTTCAACGCTAAGAGACCTTCGGATTCATTACCCGTGTTGATAGGCGTATTTTCTCCAAGTCCCGATGTGTTGAACTGGTCTACCCAGGTATAGTAGCTGGACTCCGCACTGCCTGGAATTTTCAGACCCTTAAATTGCGGAAGTGGCTCTGTGTAAAACGTCCAACCCTCGCGGCAATGCTGACCGGTCGCCGTTGGTCCGTTCCGCACTTTGCATTTTCTGCAATCGAAGCTGGCGAGGTGACCACTGGCTAAAGCTACCCAGGCCACTCCGTTTCGATCTACATCCATGCCACGTGGAGAAAATCCTTCAACCGGCTCGCCTTTTTCATTAAGTGGAAGCTCAAAATATTCTGCAAGAGCAGTTTCGGCAGGATTTGCTCCTGGATTTAACCGGATCAGTGCACCTGGATAACCAAGGTTAGATCCCCATACAGAACCATCAGGTGCAGGTGTGCACGCATATAATCCCTTGGCGATCCTCTTGTCCTTTTTTGAGTCATCGGGTGCATCAGGCTCGGTATATGCATCACGCCTGCCATTGCCATTAAAGTCAAGAATAAGTGGAGTCCAGCCCTGGGCTGCTTTTTCATCTCCTGTCTCCAAATATTTTTTTGTGTTCAACCAACCTACTACAGCCCCTCCACCACTGGTCCAGAGGGTGTTATTATCATCTTCAGCAAACATCAGGTGATGCGTGCTGAAACATGTGTTTATCGGAGTGTATTTCTTTGTCTTGGGATCGTACATACCGAGTTGCCGAGATGATCTATTAACATGAAAAGTTTTTGCTGATGGATGATCAGAACCTACCTTGCAGAAATCAGGATTGTCTGATGGACGAACGGTTGCTGTAATCCATACACGCCCTTCCTTATCGAACATAGGATTGTGAACATTGGTTTTGCTGCTCCAT
>JBGTIL010000571.1:0-4967 GCA_041745695.1 Chitinophagaceae bacterium
GCAAGGATAAGAGACGAAGCAGGCGCAATTGGTGAGGAAAGTTATCTCAATTCAGGTGATACTGTCAAGTATAGCAACATGTATGCGCTAACCAAAAACCAGCAGTACTTCGGTGCCAATGCAGGCTTGAACAGGCGGTTCAATGTCTCCAGAAAAATGAAGTTTTTAACTGGCTTCCATGCACAGGGAAGTTTTGCTGTTGTGCATCATTACCAGCAAAGATGGGACAGTAGCACTTATTCACCGAGTCGCGGATGGGGTACAAAAACACTTCAACTTTCAAATCTGAGGGCAAAAAACTTTTTCCAATGGCAGCTTATGGTACCCCTTGGATTAGAGTACGAGCTGAAAAAAGAACAATTCTTTATTCGCTTAGAAGTGGACGCAGGGATTGTTGGAGGTCGTTTTAGACCGAAAGGTCCTGCCAGAGAAGCCCATGGTGCTGGCTTTTGGTTGGTTTATAAACCAAACTCAAATAGATCAAAGTAGCTGTGACAAGTACCATTACCTGACCTGGATGAGGCGGGTGAAACATACGCTGCATAGTTTAGGTGCATTTGTATAAAGTCGTTTTTGCCTGTCTCGCATAAGGAACAGTGATAGCTGTCAGGAGGCGCACTGAAGCCCATATCGGCCGGAATCGCCAGACCAGAGTCGCCGGTGTTGTCTTCGTATACAGTAAAATGGTGGTAACCTTTATGAAGTATGTTTTGAAGTGCTGATTGAAGGCATTTCTTTAAAACCGGGTACGAATTCATAAATATGATGCTCGTTGCACCACCTGCCGCCGGTCTACATCTATGATTCAACGAATTCCGTTGTAACCTTTTCTCAAGTTTTGTCGGAGGGGTTGTCATTTTCTATAGTACAGCGGCCTGGAACAGGTAGCGCCGGATCTATCTACCTCGTATGACGAACCCTATCTTGACAGCGTATACTTCCTATCAAAATCATACATATTAAAACAGGAGCTGGATATGATGAATTGTGCCTTCATATGGAAGCCATACTTTCAGAGACAAGAAAGTCTCTGCAAAAGAATTTTTCATTCCTTACTTTCTGCCAATGAAAAAATGGTTGTAAACACCGGTCCTGCTGGTTCTACTTGCTCTGTCCCAGGTTAGTTGCTAACAACCGGTCACCTGACTCCGGGTGGCAGTTCCCGCTCAACCGATCAAAAAATCGGTGCTGACCTGCCTGTTATACCTTTGGCAATTTCCACCCATTATGGTAATCAGGTTTTACCAGCACGGTAGCTTGCTTTTGATCAAATTTATTTCCAGCAGCATCCCACAGTATGGTTTCCCTGGTGCGATAGGCCATATTGCCCATGTGCGAATTGATCGCCACCCGTGCACCGGCTTCAATCGGACAGGCAAGAATTTGTTTATCCCGGCTTTGAACTGCCTGGATAAAGTTTACCGTGTGTTTGTCTAAGCCATTGTCGGTTTTCGGTTGTAATGTGATAGCCTGCATCCTGGGCACATCTTTCACTTTGTCGGGGCGAACCTCCCATCCATTTCGGTTAAGCAGCAGCGTTCCGTTCTCGCCGATAAAGGCAATCCCGTGCTGCATGCCGTACAGCCCAACGCCTGTGGCCATATTGTGTTCCCAGGTCATTTGAAAATCACCATAGTCATACACTGCCGTTAGTACATCGGGCGTTTCTCTTGCATCGGCAGGAAATATATACTTACCGCCAGATGCCGATACCGACTTCGGTATATCGGCCTTCATTCCCATCAATACCATATCAATCAGGTGTACACCCCAGTCGGTCATTAAACCACCGGCATAATCCCAAAACCAACGAAACTCATAGTGGAACCGATTCTTATTGAAGCTCCGTTTTTGTGCAGGACCTAACCACATATTGTAGTCAACGCCGGCGGGCACTGCTTCGTTAGGTCTTACCGGCAGGGCAACAGTACCACCCCGGTACATCCATGCCTTGGTAGAAGCAATTTTTCCAAGTTTGCCCGAATGCACAAAAGCGATGGCATCTTTAAAATGTTGCTGGCTTCGCTGCCATTGCGCAACCTGCACAATTTTATTGTACCGGCTGGCAGCTCCTACCATCAACTGCGCCTCATAGATGGAGTTGGCAACCGGCTTTTCTACAAACACATCTTTGCCTGCGGAAACGGCATCCACCATTTGCAGACAATGCCAGTGGTCGGGGGTTGCGACAATCACAATGTCAATGTTTTTATCTTCCAGGAGCTTCCGGTAATCGGCGTAAAGTACTGGCTGGTTGTTGATCTTTTGGAGATCAGCTTTGCGCTGGGCCAGTATATTCTGGTCAATGTCGCAAAGCGCCACGCATTTTACTTCCGATATTTTCAGCATGGAGGTCAGGTTGCTCCAGCCTTGTCCTTTGCAGCCGATCAGACCTACACGGATTTCCGCTGATGGAGCAACTCGTTTTCTGATGGCTGCAAGTACGTCGACTGGAACAGCCGCTACAACAGAAGAACCAAGAACAGTCAGAGCCGTATTTCGTAGAAAAAGCCTTCGGTGCATAGACATAAAGCGTATGTTTATTTTAAAATGGTACCCGATTAAATCCGCAGGGGCAACCTAAATTTAAACCGTCCGGAACAATGTTTAAAAAATTTGATTGCGCCTCCGCTTTGGATACAGTATCGCCCGGTTTGCCTTCTGTCGATTCGCCCCACGAAAATCCGATCAATGAGTACTATTCAAGTCTGTTTATCGACCCAGCCCTATTCTATGTTATGCCAAACGGGGCTTCACTTAAGCAGAAATAAACTATGCATATGTAAGCATTGTCGTAGCGAAACCATAAATTGTTTTCGTCAACTGAAATTATGTTGCTGATGCTCCCCTTTTATCCCGGTTTTAACCCAGTGCCTTTCCATATCTTAAATACGGACCAAGCCAGAAATCAATGAAAATATCAAGAAAACAATTCATCGAAGACAGCATTTTGGTGACCGGCGGATCACTGTTGGTGCCCGGCTTTTTAACAAAGGAAAGGGGACTTATAATAACCGTGAACGGTTCCCTGGATGCCCGGAGGATGGGCTTTACCCTGACCCATGAACACATCCTTGTAGATTTTGTTGGTGCTAATGCAGCTGCTAAAAGCCGTTATGATGCAGACGAGGTCTTTACAACGGCATTGCCTTTTGTAAAACAAATAAAAGAAAAGGGGGTGGCCACTTTTATTGATTGCACGCCTGCTTACCTCGGTCGGGATGTAATGATTTTAAAGCGGCTTGCAGATGCCACTGGCATGGCTGTGATGGCTGCCACCGGATATTATGGTGCTGCGAACGGCAAGTTTGTACCATCACATGCCAATGCGGAATCTGCGCAGCTGCTGGCAGCCCGCTGGATCAGCGAATGGAGAAATGGAATTGAAGGCACCGGGATAAAACCTGGATTTATAAAAACAGGAACAGATAAAGGTCCGCTTACAGCGATGCAACAGAAACTGGTCAGAGCGGCGGGCATCACGCATTTGGCAACGGGGCTAACCATAGCCATTCACACAGGTGACGGAGCCGCTGCATTCAAACAGCTGGAGATTTTAAAAGAGCAGGGCGTCTCCCCGGCAGCAAGGATTTGGGTACACGCACAAAACGAACCTGATAGAGCGATGCATGTCAGGGCTGGCAAGCTGAAGACCTGGATCTCATTTGATGGTGTAAATCCGGAAACTTTGCAGGTGAACCTGGGTCATTTACAAAATATGAAAACCCAGGGCATGCTTGATCGGGTATTGGTTTCGCAGGATTCAGGATGGTACCATGTTGGTGAACCAAACGGAGGCAACTTTAAACCGTACACCTGTATCTCTGATCACTTCATTCCACTGCTCCAACAAAACGGATTTACAGCGCGCGAACTGGATCTTATTTTTAAGAAAAACCCGGCGAATGCATTTGCTGTTAAGGTCAGAAAGTACTAGTTGTAGTCAGAGGCCAGGGTACTGTAAGCAAACATCTGTAATGTCACACCGGTACGGCAAGCGACCTCCTACACCTTTCATAATTCAGTCAGTAGCAGGATCGGTAAGTTTTGGAAGTAAACACAATATTCATAGTAACTTCCTGGTGCTGCCCTTTGATCAGGTAGAACTTATTGTTTTGTTGCTGAGGTTTCGTTCCAACTGCACTTTGTGCTGGCCGGGTCATGGCACTACAGGAAAAAATAAAAATCACTCTATCAGGGCTATTATTTCCTGCAGGGTGACTCTCCCGTTTTCGTTATTTAAATCTATCACAACAACGTAGCCATCCTTACTGTCTATTGTGTACAGGGCATCAACAATTTTCTGCTGGTTACTTACTATGCGTACTCCCTTCTCATTCCACTCCTCATAACTGCACAAGCAACCAAGCGAAGGCGTTTGCGGAAAATAAGATTGGAGCTTGTAATAGTCGGGATTGATAGCAGTGCCATGCATGATTATTTCTGAGCGACCCATTTCTCCGGCCAGGAAGCTCTCGTACATACCATCATTAGTTTTCCATGAAATGGGTAGCAAAGCTTCATAGAGTTGTCGGTTCCATTCGTTGCTTGTAAGCGTGCTGTCGTTCAGGAAAGTCTGCGGAGATGATTCAAAGGGCATTACCATTTGCAGATTCGGGGTAGGACCTATATACCTGTTAGAAGAGGTATCAAAACCCGTCCAGCGAAAAATGCCCTGGGGCGTATTGCCATTGGTGATATAGAATGGGTAATTGGTAATAGCTCTCGCCAGTTGCTCGGTATGAAAAAAACTTCCGTCTTTTGTTTTTAAAAAATTTCCGTCGGCCTTTCTTATCACAACCAGACCTGCATATGCTCTGTTCTGTCTCTGCAGGCTATAAATTACAGTTTGTCCGGGCAGGAAATTGTTGCTCAAAAGTTCTTTGAGGAATGGTCTGGCTTTCATATCCCTGCTATTGAGGCGTTTTTCCAAAATCTTGAACCCAGTAAATTCCGTTCCCGGAAAG
>JBGTIL010000572.1:0-7337 GCA_041745695.1 Chitinophagaceae bacterium
ATCAGGAGGGTGATGGATAACACCGCGGCGGAAGTAGAGCTTCAGGTTGATCTTGCACCTGGTATTTCGCCCGATATCACCATCGACGCTTTGTACAAGTTCACCGACTGCGAGATTTCCATCTCACCCAATACCTGTGTCATTATAGATAACAAGCCAAACTTTGTAAGCGTCACTGAGTTGCTGCGTGTATCTACCGACAAGACCAAGGCCCTCCTGCAGCGCGAACTGGAGATCAGGCTGGAGGAGTTGGAAGAAAAATGGCACTACACCTCTCTCGAAAAGATATTTTTCGAAGAGAAGATCTACAAGGAACTGGAAAAGAAATACGATACATGGGATGCGGTCATAGCAGGTATCAGCAAGGCTTTCGCTCCTTTTGTGCGCCTGCTTAAGAGGGCGGTTACACGTGAAGATGTTTTAAAGCTCACCGAAAAGCCTGTGCGCCGGATCTACAAACTGGATATTGATGAACTCAATAAACAAATAAGGGGGTTGGAGGAAGAGATTAAAACGGTGAATCATAGCCTGGCTAACCTGAATGACTATGCGATAACTTACTTCGACGGGCTGCTAAAAAAATATGGTAAGGGCAGGGAAAGAAAATCGGAGATCAAACAGTTCGAAGTTATTGAAGCAAAACATGTGGCCATCGCCAACACACGGGTGTACATTAATTATGCAGAGGGCTTTATCGGAACAGGCCTGAAAAAAGACGACTTCCTGGTGGAATGTTCCGATCTCGACGACCTCATCGCATTCACGCGACGTGGAATGATGAAGGTGGTACGGGTGCAGGATAAAGTATTTATCGGCAAGGAGATCTTGTATGCAGCAGTATTTCGGAAAGGTGATGACCGAACTACATACAATATGATTTACACAGATGGCGACAGCGGCATCACGTATGCAAAGCGTTTTAATGTCACAGGTATTACGAGAGACAAAGAATATGATCTTACTAAAGGCGCCGACAAAAGCAAGGTTCACTACCTCACGGTTAACCCCAATGGAGAGGCGGAGGTAGTTCGAATTATCCTTAGCCCCAACTGTTCAGCCAGGATTAAAGAAGTAGAATTTTTATTTGAAGACCAGGAGATCAAAAGCCGGAGCAGCATTGGCAACCAGGTATCCAAATACCCCGTGCGCAGTGTGAAATTCAAGGAAGCCGGTGTAGCAACGCTGGGTAGTATCAAGCTCTGGTTCGACGACAAGTTTGGCCGCCTGAACCATGATGGAAAGGGCAAAGCTCTCGGCGACTTTGACGCAGAAGACCGCGTGCTGGTGGTTTACAACGATGGATTTTATGAGATCACAGACCAGGAACTTACCCAGCGCCTGAACCCGGAAGAAGTACTGCTGGTTGAAAAGTTTGATGCAGAGAGAGCTATAACAGCTGTGTACCTGGACCACGATAAGCAGCAATATAACGTGAAGCGGTTCCGCATTGAGACTGCTACCCTGCGCACCAAATTTCTTTTTATAAAGGAAGGTAAGGGTAACGTGCTCGAAGCAGTGTCAACCGAAGATGAACCCATTCTGCTTGTGGAGCAGGGCAAGGGCGCACAAGTTCGAAAAGCGAAATTCAAGCTTGCGAAAATGGTTGATATCATGGGTTGGAAGGCAGTAGGAGCGAAGCTCATTGATTACAATAAATCAGTGATGATGAATTGGGAAGCACCGCAGGAAGGCAAGGGGCAGGCAGAACTGTTTTAGTAAAAAGACAGAATCCCCTGCCCAGTGATTTATTTGGCTTCTGCTACCGGCGCTTTCTTTTTTATGCGTAGCGTAGCGTTCTTGTTCAACGTACTCGACATGCGGATCTCGTATCGTTTGCGCCCGTCGTAGATGAGCATCAGTGCAGTGTTGGGAGGAATGCTGCCAAGATTATCAGCAAACATCGTGAGCTCGTTGTAAGGCTTGGCAGCATCCAGTTTCACCTGCAAGCGGATGGACTTCGCACTTAACTTCTGTGAAGAAGCCAACAGCTTATCATTGTAAAAAATAGAAATGGAATCACCGTCAACCTCGCCATTGTCGTAAAAGTCGACCAGGAGTGAATCGGTATCTACCTCAATTTCATCGATGATCTCTTTTTCTCTTTCCTTATATTGAGATGCCACCACATAATTTACTACCGGGCGCTGCAACACAGTGGCAGCTACCAAAGTATCGGTAGCAGATGGCGTCCAAACCTGGTAGGTTTCTTTGAAAAGACGCAACGCTTTGAGTACCGAATCCTGGTTGCCTGCTCCTTTATTCAACTGCAGGTTGAAGGCTATTTCCGGGCAGGTATTCTGGTAGGCCGGCTTGCTCTGAAAACTTCCTATCAGGCTGGAGCCCGCTACTGCGGCTCTCAGTTGTGCTACAAGATCCATGTTGCAATCGACTTCCATCTTGGATGTTGATCCGAAAAAGGTAACGGGGATATTCAGGAGTTCCAGCTGCCTCGACGTAGCATTGTAATAACCGGTAGTTTTAAAACTCCGGAAAGTATTTTTAAAATAGTAATTAACTACGCCCTGTACCTGGGTACCGCTTTGATTTAATATTAGTTCTACGAGGTAATTATTGGCGCCACCCGTTCCGGCGTTTGCTGTACCATACCAGTAGCCGGCAGCATTTTGTGCTGAGGTAGCGATACCAATACTGAGAAATAAAAGGAGGGCTGCCGTTTTCATAATCTAAGTAACGAAGTAAAATGATAATTATTTGATGAAACGCTTCATCTCCCGTTCTGTGTCTTTTTGTTTGATGCTCTCTCTTTTGTCGTGAAGCTTTTTACCTTTTCCTAAACCTATCTCCAATTTGATTAGATTTTTATCGTTCATGAACAACCGAAGTGGAACAATCGAATAGCCTTTTTCTTTTTTCAAACGGTTCTCCCATTTCTTGATTTCCCGTTTGTTGAGCAACAATTTCCTATCTCTCAATGGGTCGTGATTGTTTACCGTTCCATGAGAGTACTCGGCTATATGCATCGATTTTAACCAAAGTTCTCCCTGCTGAAAAAGACAGTAGCTGTCATTAAAACTCGCCTTTCCTGCACGCAGCGATTTCACTTCAGTACCCAGCAGCATCATACCCACAACATATTTATCGTCGATGTAGTACTCGTAATAAGCCGAACGATTCTTAATTTCCATTTCTCTGGTAAAGGTAGCATCCCCGATGCCTCCCTGCATAACGGCTCCTGCAAATGCATAAAGCGTACCGCGATAACACTTCCGGAGTTTTTATTTTCTCAACCCTTGAAAAAGAAAACGTGCAAGTGTTACAATGGTTTTTTTAATGTTTGAAGAGGGTCAGGATGGTTGTGATTTTTTCTTTGAGTTCTTTGCGCGGCAGTATGAAGTCGAGAAAGCCGTGTTCGAGGATAAACTCGCTCCTTTGAAAACCTTCCGGCAGGTCGCGCTTGATGGTTTCTTTTATTACACGCGGACCGGCAAAGCCAATAAGTGCACCCGGCTCTGCAATGTTTAAATCTCCGAGCATGCCGAATGAAGCAGAGATGCCGCCAAAAGTAGGATCGGTTAAAAAGGAGATGTAGGGCAGCCGGGCGTCTGACAATTGCGATAGTTTTCCACTGGTCTTTGCAAGCTGCATCAATGAAAAAGCGCTCTCCATCATGCGGGCTCCACCACTTTTACTGATCACCATGAAGGCTGTTTTGTGCTTGATACAATAATCAACAGCCCTGCTGAATTTCTCACCCATTACGCTTCCCAAAGAGCCACCAATGAATTCAAAATCCATACAGGCGATAACTAATGGGAGGCCGCCTACCTTACCAAGCGCAACGCGCATAGAGTCCTTGAGATTGGTCTTCGCCCACGTTTCTTCCAGCCGTTTGCCATAAGGCTTGAGGTCGGTGAAACCCAGCTGGTCTTTCGACCGGATATTTTCAAACAACTCCGTAAATTGGTTGTCATCAAATAAAATTTCAAAGTATTCTGCACTGCCAATGCGGTGGTGGTAAGCGCATTTCGGACACACAAACAGGCCTTCGCGCAGGTCACTCACAGTGCAAATATGGTTGCATTCTGGGCACTTCGTCCACAGCCCTTCGGGAGCTTCTTTTTTTTCGGAAGAAGGTGTGGTAATTCCCTTTTTGATGCGCTTGAACCAACCGGTTTTTGTTTCTTCCGTTTTGCCTTCTTCCCCCGCAAGATTGGCGTCGAAGTCTTCTACCTGTTTTGGCATTAGTGAACTTTTGATTACAGGCAAATATAGCAATTAGCTGCTCCCAGCTTTCCATTATAGTGGGGGAGCCAAAGCACCCCAAATTAAAATTTATTGAAAGGATAATTGAAGCAAACAGTACGCCCGAAGGAGGCAAAAAGGTCGGCTGTCGCCGCGTCATCCTGCTTATCTTCATCGATCATCCCATTGCCATGTCGATATGATTAAGAAAGCCAGCCTCGTTTTATTGGTCTTACTCTATGTTGGTGCTGGCATTAATCATTTTATACATCCCGCTTTTTATGCCTCCATCATGCCACCGTATATTCCTTTTCATCCGTTGCTGGTAGCCCTTTCAGGTGTTGCGGAAATAGTACTCGGGTTGGGATTATGTTTCTCTACAACCAGGAGGCTGGCTGCCTGTTTAATCGCAGTGATGCTTATTCTTTTTATACCAGTTCATATTTTCATGTTAGATCAGGCCTACCATGTAAACGGCTATCGTACCAGTGTAAGAGCGGCGTGGGTGCGGCTCCTCCTACAGCCTGTTCTGATACTGTGGGTGCTTTGGCACCGGAAAGTGCGTCCGTAAACAAGCACGCGGTATCAACTGAAGCACCGCGCGTGCATTTTCTTTTTCCCGATCGCGCCCTTTTCAGCGGCCTTTGATATGTAATCTGGGGCGTATGGTACTTTGCAGGCTGTACCATGCATATCAACTTTGATCTTCCCAAGTTGTTGTCCGATCTCGAGCGCTTTTTTTGATAGCGGCGCAACGCTGCAGCCTACAGCAATCAGAAAACTATTCATCGTGTAACGAACCCTGTCTTCCTGACCTGTAATCTCAGTGGCAATTCTCTTCAACAGGGTTTCAATCATGAACAGGTCCAGTTGATCATCCGCCCGCAAACTAACGTCACTTGAAAGCGTAGCCCACCCGCAACACTGTATCGAAGGATTCTTGTCATCCACCCATCGTAGTCCCAGCTTCCAGCCGTGTCCGCTATCCGCGGCAATCCAGGGAACGGCATATTCTGTGATCGCTGGTGATGCTGCATGCTGAACCCAATGCTCCAGCTCAGTTGCCGTGATGCTGCCTTCATCCGCTATCAAACCTGCCAGGTATTGGGCATCAGATACGCCGGTATTGTAAAGGGCTAATGACAGACTGTGGTCTCTCCCGATCTTCTTCCGAATTTTCTGAAGGTCACCGATTTTTACTCCCCAGGAAGTGCCCTGGGCGCCGTGTTTATCCAAGAGTACTGCGCGCGGTTTGTTAGCGTAGCCTT
The DNA here is from genome assembly GCA_041745695.1 of Chitinophagaceae bacterium. GTDB lineage: Bacteria > Bacteroidota > Bacteroidia > Chitinophagales > Chitinophagaceae > Flavisolibacter. Next base: position 5,472 of record JBGTIL010000572.1, read on the forward strand.
TCAGATCTTCCATTACCTCTTCGTAAGTCATAGCAGCAGGTTTAGTCAGCCTAAAATACAACAGTCCTGGAAGTTAAAAAAGCCCCTGCGGGGCTTATAATTCTCTGTGTTCGTTATCGTTCTTTACGTTCTTCCGGTCGCTCTTCATTTCCTTTCGGTTGTGTGTCACGTCCTCACCCTTATTATCCTGTTCGAGGTTCTCACGGCTGTCGAGATTGTCTTTATTCTGCGGCCGTGGCTTGTTTCCCTGCTGCGTTTTATTGGAACCCATGTTTTGTCCACCTGAATTTTTCATGTTCGTCGTTTTTTTTAATTCCAAAAAAATTGTACCAGCTAAAAGTTTTGCAGCAGTCGGTTGGCTGTTTCTTTACCCGACTGCAGGGCAGCTTCTACGGTGCCCGCTTCAATCCCTTCTACCAAGCCTTCGCCGGCAAAAAACAGGGTGTTTGCAACGCCTTCCCGGATGAGCTCCTTAGGTGCCAGGTCTCCGACTGTGCTGAATGAATAGGCACCAAGACTGTAGGGGTCACTGCCCCAGTTAGCAACCTGCCATCCAATCAATTTTTTCAGCAGGCCTTCCGCTGAAATGTTGAAGAGGGCGGCGAGGGCGGCAAGGGCTGCTTCCAATATTTCTTCGTCGGAGCTTGTGAGAAACTGGTCGGCATCGGGGCCAGCCAGCCAGCCGGTCAGCTGTCCGCTGGGCAAAGGGAAGGAGGTCCACCAGGTAGGAAAAATTTCATGAGACAACAAAAAATGCAGCCGACCCATATCTCGCGAATGGGTGTAGTTTTTATCGGTCCAGAATGGCGTGTCAAACCGGAGCACCACCTTAACCACATTTCCAAAACCAAGCCACTGAATGGCATCTTCTATAAGTGGTAAGCCGGGATGAAAGCCAATCTTCTTCTGCTGCAGCAGACCCAGCGGCACGGTAACAATAATTTTTTTGGCTGTCCAGGTGTTGCCGATCCCCTTCGCTTCCACGAAGCCTTCCTGCCAGGTTATTCCGCCAATGGGGGATGAGAGATGGACGGGCACGCCCTGCTTTTTCAAATCGACTAAGAAAAAATCGATAAGACCACCGTAGCCGCCTTCTATGCGCGACTGCTCGCTGTCTTGCTCTGATAGCGTGGCTCTGAGTGCTACCGTACTGGCTGTTGTAGCAGAGGCAGCATTGTATCCCTCTGTATACCGCTTAATTGATGCGCGTTGCTCGGGGTCAGGCACATGTTTTTCCAAAAATGCACTTACGGGCATATCTTCTTTCAGACTGGCGAAGGCTGTTTCCAGCCCGGTGAAGTCGTCGGCAAAGTCGGCATTCCTGGTCCACTCACCATTCTTTGTTTTCCACACATCTCCTTCCGTGCCAAACCACCGAATGCCAGCCTCGTTGAGCAGGCGTTTTGTGAGTGGAAGGTCGCCGTGAATAAATTCTGCACCCAGCTCTACGGGCTGTTGGAAGTTGTGGTGATTGACGGTATGTATTCTTCCCCCGGCACGGTTGCGGGCTTCTACTACTACACAGGTTTTTCCGGCAGTAACAATTGCACGGGCAGCCATAAGACCGGCGGCCCCGGCGCCTACAATCAACACATCAGTTTGCGGTTCCATGGAGTTTCATTTTGCCTTTGTACCGACTAATGAAGCCCGCTGTTCATTGGCGCATTAGTCGGCGTGCCAGGTCTGTTTTCTGTGAGGCTTGAATCGTTTGCAAGCAAGACAGGCAAGTGCGCTATGCTGTATGAAGTTTATTAAAAAACCTGCATGAAGCAGGCTTTTTATCAGGCGTTCCTGTTGATACAATTCAGGTCCTCAAAAGCAACCTCAAGCCTTTTGCTAAAAGTTTCCTCGGCTTTCCTCAACCAC
>JBGTIL010000573.1:0-5251 GCA_041745695.1 Chitinophagaceae bacterium
TGGCGGCCGCCGCTGCGGTACAACCGGCAGAGAAAGCATTCAGCTATTGGTTACAGAAGCCCGATAGCTTACGAACAACAATGGAAAGAATCTACCGCTATGGCTGCTTAATCAACTGTCTACTAAAATGGGGGAAACCCAGTAGAAAAACTACCGTTTTGTTTTTCTCTTTAGAGGAAGATATTTACCTGTATGCTACGAATACCCCAAGTAGAACAAGCCAAAATTACGTTCTTTACCGCGCCAATGGTCCTTTAAGTGACTCAATAGCTGAGAGGAACCGGGCGGTGGTGGAACTGAAAGCTTGGTTAAAGACTTTAAAGCCGTCTTCAAGGCTCAGTTCTGATAAGGCAAGGTAACGGGGGACATCCTCGTCTATTAAAGTTACTCCATTAGCTACTTTGGCAGCTGAGTCTATTTTCATATTTTTCATTTCAGTAGTACGAACCTTTTCTGCACAGTACAAGACAGTTATATCTGACAACTCATGGCAGGTGTTTTCACCCATAAAATTTCAAACTCCTTATTCTTCCCGCAGGCTATCTACAGGATTGGCTATCGCTGCTTTGATGGACTGCCAACTCACAGTTGCCAGTGCAATCATACCTGCTGCCAGTCCTGCCAGCAGGAATACTTCCAACTCAATTTCTATTCTATAGGCGAAGTCTTGTAGCCATAGGTTCATGATATACCAGGCAATGGGCACTGCCACCACAAAACCAATGATCACTAACTTTAAATAATCTATACTCAGCAGCGTCACCACATGTTCTACTGATGCTCCCATGACTTTGCGGATGCCAATTTCTTTTTTGCGCTGTTGCGCTGTAAAAGCGGCTAAACCAAACAATCCCAGACAAGCGATAAAAATAGCTAAACCTGCAAATACACTAAAAAGCCTGGCAAAGCGAATATCATTCTTGTATTGCTGATCAAAAGCTTGGTCAACAAACTCATAGTTAAATACATTGCCGGGAAAGAGTTGATTATAGATTGACTGTACCTCGCTGATGGTAGCGGGCAGATCATGCATTGATACCCGAAGGGATACATACCTGCCACTGCCAGTATGGCCAAAAACAATGTTTTGCTGTTCACCATGGGCCGATGACCAGTTAAAGTCTTTATATACTCCTATAATTTGGGCTTCATGTCCCCCAATATCCAGCATCTGATCTATGGCTTCTGCTGGCGTGGCAAAGCCAAGTGATTTTGTCGTCTTTTCGTTGGTAATAACCATCCAGGGTGCATCTTCTGCATCAGACAAGGTGATATCTTCAAACCCATTGCCAGCCACTAATGTTAAACCATAAAGTTTGGCAAAACTCGTATCAATATAGGTAGCTACGCCACGAATTGCATTGGCCGGATCATCTGTTGCCTTGCGGATAGCGGCCCCATTCCAGTTGAATCCCTGTCCGGGCAGTGTGGTAGAGGCAGCCACTTGCTCTATGGTAAGTAATCCTCTCAATTGCTGCAAAAAAGTAGCCATGGCTGGGGCAGGATCAGTTTCCTCTGGCAGCACACGCGGGCCTTCAATGGTGAGCACCTGCTCAAGATTGAGGCCAAGGTCCCTGCCTCGCATATAGCTAAGTTGGTTGTATATTACCACAGTTCCGACTACCAACACAATAGATGCTGTAAACTGTAGCACAACTAACCCCCGACGAAGCCAAAGCTGTGCAGAAAATAAATGCACTTTTCCTTTCAGCACCGTCACGGGTTTAAAAGAGGAGAGCACAAAAGCTGGATACAATCCTGCTAAAACTGTACCTGTAATTAAAGTAAGTAGCAAAGCCAGCCAAAAGTCTGGCCTCACCCACATGGAAAGTGACAAATGGGTTTGGGCCAGGCCGTTTACCACAGGTGTAAGCCAGGCTGCTACAGCTATGGCAAGTACGGCAGCAGTGATATTAGTCAGGGCTGACTCACACAGGAATTGCATGATCAGTTGTCTTTTTTGTGCTCCGATCACTTTGCGAACGCCTACCTCTTTGGCACGATTGAGCGCTCTTGCTGTAGAGAGATTAATATAGTTTACCAGCGCTATACAGAGCGTGATTAATCCAATGATGGTAAAGAAATACACAGTTCGAGAACTTCCTATGACCTCATTGCTAGGACCGGATACTTCTGCGTTCAGATGAATATCTTTAAGAGGTTGCATGCGAAGTTCAGATCTAAATCCCTGCTGTTGTAACACCTCTCCGCGTTGATTCAGATATACTTCTGTCAGCTTCTGCTCAACGACTGCAGGGTTAGCAGTAGGATGAAGCTCAATGTAAGTACTAAAGTTATTCCAACTCCACCCTCCTTCAGGCTCATTGAGATAGTCCTCACTTTTCAGAAGATCATCTATGGAAAGCAAAATTTCAAACTGAAGGTGTGAGTTGACAGGTACATCCTGGAAAACACCAACCACATGATAATGCTGATCTACACGGCCAGTGACGTCCAGCACCTGCCCTACCGGATTTACCTCTCCAAAATACTTTAAAGCAGCTTGTTTTGAGAGCAGCGCCGTACCAGGCTCCAAAGCTCTTTGCTTATCGCCAGCTACTATTGGAAAGGAGAACATTTTCAGGAAATCGGGATCGGCATACAACACCTTATCTTCCTCAAATACCTGTTCTGGCTGATCAGCGTTTGAGACAATGACGTCATCTGAATGCAATCGTGTGATGTGTAAGATCTCAGGGACTCTTTCCTTAAGGGCAGGGGCTAATGCCTGTGCCGTATAAGCACCTCCAAAATCCAATGCTTCACCACCTCTGGCATATCCCTGCAGGATCCGATAAAGGTTTGGCTGGTTTTCATGAAACCTATCGAAGCTCATTTCAAAAGCAACGTACTGAAAAATGAGCAGGCAACAAGCCATACCGATAGATAACCCGATGATGTTGATTGTGGAATATACTTTCTTGCTCAGAAGATTGCGGTAAGCAATCTTAAAATAATTCTTTACCATGGCGAATTGGAGAGGGTTAATATAATAGTTTGTTTTTTGTTTAAAGATGTAGGGGCGCATGAATGAGAGAACATCACGCAAGTAATATTTTCTTGCTTTTGATGCTCCTAATTTTTGGGTACGCAGGTAATGTCTTTCGTGCAAATCTCCCATCACCTCTTCCAACAGGTCGGGTGTACATAAGCACTCCAGTAGTTTATCCAGCCATCTTGGTGGATGCGCTTTTTTAGGATTTTTTGCTTCCATCACTATGCCATGTTGATCTGTGGTAAAGATTGGGGTAGAATGCGATCCCACAAGCTGTTTCTGACTGCACGAACCTCATGTATCATACGGCTACCAGTTACTGTAACAGTAAAAAGTCGCTTCCGACGTCCACCTCTTTCACGCGTAGACTCTCCCATGTAAGACTTAACAAAGCCTTTGTTTTCAAGCCGTTGCAAAACAGCATGTACTGCACCTGTCGTGATCGTCCTGGAAGTCTGTTGTTCCAGATCTTCGGCAATGGCTACGCTGTATGCCTGAGGTGTGAGCACTGCCACTGTCAGCAAGACTATTTCCTCAAATTCTCCTATATCACTTCTTCTCATACTGGCTAAGGATTAATACAAACATGGATATTTATGAAAAAAAGATTACTTCTATTTTTGTATGACAAATCCTTTACCATTATTTTAAAGCGCATTTCAAAGGCGAGAAAGCAGGTTTTAACTATTTTTCTTACAGACAATATGTCCGTTCATGAACAATGTTTATCCGATTTTGGACACTTTGAATTTTACCTTTGAGATGAAAGCTGTCGGGTAACATCGCGCTCTTACCCGACATATTCCCTGACATAGAGCATAATTTCCTTACTGTTCTCATCAATGGCGGTGTCGTAGAACTGGGTTTCATGGGGACGTGGAAATTGCTAACCGACATGAAAAGCAGCCAGCCCGATCAGGATGGATACGATCAGCGTAATCAAAATCTGCTTCAAGAATTAATCATTAGGGGTAGGGGTATGACGACAAAGATTATGCAAAGGTGATTGATTCAGTTACTACCACCTCCTTGTTTGACAAAGAAAAATCAAGTAGCTGCTACAATTCCCTGAACAGATGCCAGAATGACATTGGGCTAATAACAATAGGCTCAATAAAGGGATTTCATTTTTCAAGATAGAAGCCGTAAACGGTAAGCGTTTGCATTAGACAAGATCTTGCTTTAATAATTATGGCATCTTTATTCTTCTTAATAAGCTCTATAAGATTAGAACTAGCTTTTAGGTTATTCTTGAGACGATTCTTCTGAACTATTTCGCTGTATATATCTGAAAGCGCGGCGATCAAACAGATTAAATAATAATTGAGAAAATTAGGAAGAGTACCTGATTCTTTAGAAGTAACAGTTTCATTTTCCGAATCAATTTGAACAACAATAGTTCTCATATAAATGTCATCATTTGTAACAGCTTGGACATGGAGAGAAATTTTAACATGGCCCAACTGTACGCCTTCAGTCAAATGCCAATAACTACGATACCAAACAGATTGGCTAGGGTCATCAGATTGATCTTTAAGTAATCTAGCCCAGATCAAGGCAAAAGGGTCATATTCAGTCCGGACATTATCAGGAAGAGCAAGTGTCTTGTTAAGATCGTATTTAAAATTCTCAACTAGTCTTTGCCACGCTTCTGTACTTGTCCAGGTATCCATAATTGATTCTACTGGACCTCCTGTTGATTCCTCTATACCTCGGATTATTTGAGTTTTTGCGGTTTTGTGGGCATCTATTAACTGATTTAATTTATTCGGACTATTACTATTTATTGGAAGTAATACAAGGGACAGGGTAACCGCAGTGTATTGTAAAAAACCCATAAAGGAGCCTTCTTCGAACCAAACCTTAAGCTCCAAATAGGAAGTAGTATCCCCTTCAATAAAAAAGTCTTTATATAAACCACTGCTTTTTAGGGTCTCGTAGAGTGTAGCTTCGGCACGGTCTTTAATCGCTAAGAATAAATTTTTAGAATCTTCAGATCCAAAAGAAATAGATTCAGGAATTTTCTTGGGCAAGCGTTTAGACCGGATGAAACTTCTAGTGTGGGACCCATCAGGGTTTGTACTCTACTATAAACGTCTGGAAGCCGGAACATTCGTATCCGTCCGGTGAAGCAGCCTATTGTTAAGCAGTTACCGTAGGTAACCTTGCGGATTTCCAGTTAGGTGGCAGTAACTCGCAAAGCCGGTTGACTGGATGTTCCGGCAGTCTTTCCAACACATCTTGCAAATACTCGTA
>JBGTIL010000574.1:0-7222 GCA_041745695.1 Chitinophagaceae bacterium
GCATTACCCGCCCCACATTTGAAGGCGGACTGGGCTTTGGTATGAAGTGGATGATGGGCTGGATGCACGACACACTCGACTTCTTCAAGCTGGATCCTATCAACCGGCAGCACCATCAGAATAAGTTTACGTTCAGTATGATGTATTACTATGATGAGAACTTCATGATGCCCCTGAGTCATGACGAGGTGGTACATGGTAAATCGCCGATGCTGTACAAAATGCCGGGAGATGAATGGCAGAAGTTTGCCAACCTGCGGCTCCTCTACACGTACATGTGGACGCATCCCGGAACCCGGCTACTATTCATGGGCAACGAATTCGGACAAACCAGCGAATGGAATTACAAAGGAGAACTAGACTGGCACCTGCTTCAATTTGAACCTCACAAGGGACTCCAAACCTGTATCAAAGATTTAAATGAACTTCTAAAAACCAATTCTGCGCTGTACACCAATCAGTTTAACAAGAATGGATTTGAATGGGTGAATCTCGATCACCGCGAAGAGAGCGTAATGGTTTATAAAAGAAAGGGCAAACTGAAAAGCGACGACCTGCTCATCATCCTGAACCTGACTCCTGTGCCACGTATGGATTGGGAGATAGAGGTAGGGGATGCTCAGTTTTCCGCAGAAATATTTAATTCCGACAGCCTGGATTACGGGGGCACAGGCAAAGTATTTAATCCATTTCTCCGGCAGGAAGTTGTTAACAAAAACGAAAAAAACCGCAGGGTTAAACTGAATCTGCCGCCGCTTGGCGCCATCGTACTTAAGTAAAATCATATAGCTCATAATATTATCGACATGATAACGTTAGGGCATTGCTTTCTGCCTCTTTAGATTTTATTTTTGTTCAAAACCTGTATCCTATGCGTCAGCTCCTTCTTATTCTTCTTGCCACAACTACATCTGTTGCGTTTGCTCAAAGCGACAGCTCAAGTTTTTTTGTATATAAGGGTCTCCAGGAAAAACAAAAAGGCAGGCTCATGGAAGCTTATAAATCTTTTGATAAAGCCTACACTTTTAATACCGATGCAGCCGTACTTAAAGAGCTCGCTGCTATACTATACGACCTCAAAAAATATCCCCAGGCTCGTGAGAAATACCTGTTGCTCGAAAAATTGGGTGATAAGTCGCTCGACACCTACAACAAACTTCTGACGCTTTCCTTCAATATGCGCCAGTACCCGGATGCGATAAAATATGCGCAGCTGGTCAAAAAAACAGATCCCACCGCTAAAACTGCATTCTTTATCGGAAAGGCGCATTACGACGAAGAAAACTACGGAGAAGCAATCCGCTTCCTCAACATTGCTGCCACGGAGGATCCAGCTAATGCCGAAGTACCTTACATGGTTGCCCGCTCGTACGCCGACATGATGAATTATAAAATGGCAATGCCGTTTTTCGAAAAGGCTTTGTCCTTAGACAGTACCAACAGCCGCTGGATGTATGAAACCGGGTTGATGTACTACGCCATGCACGACGACAAGGGCGCACTGAAGTATTTACTTAAGGCAGCTGAAAAAGGTTACAAGAGAGACAACGAATACCTGGAGAATCTGGCAATCGCCTACCTTGGCAACAAACAAACAGATAAAGGCCTCGAGATTCTGCGTGAATCCCTCAAGCGCCGACCGAGTGACGCCAACCTTCTCAACATTATAGCAGAGGCCAGTTACGAAGCGAAACAGTTCGATGAAGCGATTGGTTATTGGGACCAGCTCCTGGCGCTAGATAAAGAAAATGCAACTGCGCTTTTTATGATTGGCATGAGCTATCAGAAAAAGGGTGACAAGCAAAAAGGACAGGCTATCTGCGACAAGGCCATTCAACTGGACCCCAGCCTGGCAAAAAACAAGCAGAAAATGAGCATGCCTGGAGGTCTATAAGTCACCTCACTACATTTTCTCAGGTACCCTGATGCCCAAAAGTTGCATACTGTTTTTAATCACTTCTGCCGTGTGGGCAGACATCCGCAGGCGAAGCTGTTTTTTCTCGGTGGATTCTGCGTTGATTACCGAGTGCTCCGTGTAAAAGCTATTATATAGCTTAGCCACAGTAAAGCTGTAAATGGCAATCAGCGAAGGGTTGTGATCCTGGGCTGCCTGCCGCACAACACTTAAATACTGATCGAGCAACAGGAGCAGTTCTTTCTCGAGCCGGAACAAAGCCGTTGGGCTTTCGGATGCATCTGGAGTTGACGCGGTGTCTTTTCGTAGAATAGATTTAATGCGGGCGTGGGTGTATTGGATGAAAGGCCCGGTGAAACCATGAAAATCAATCGACTCTTCCGGGTTAAAAATCATCTTCTTTTTAGGATCAACCCGCAGGAGGAAAAACTTCAGCGCACCCAGTGCAATGATGTCATAGAGCTCTGTGAGTTCGGTAGGTGAGAAATCTTTGACCTTGCCGCTTTCAGTTGTTTTCTGCGCTGCCACCCTTACCATTTCTTCAATAAGCTCGTCTGCGTCGACCACCGTTCCCTCACGGCTTTTCATCCGGCCGCTGGGAAGTTCTACCATACCATAGCTCAGATGATGGATGCCGTCTGCGTAAGGCATGCTTAGTTTTTTCAGAATAAGCTTCAGCACTTTCATGTGGTAATTCTGCTCATCGGCAATCACGTAGATACTCTGGTCATAACCAAAGGCTTCGTACTTCTGGTGAGCCAGTCCAAGATCCTGGGTGATGTATACCGAGGTACCATCTTTGCGCAAAACCAACTTTTCGTCCAGTCCTTCTGCTGTCAGGTCCACCCAGACACTTCCGTCTTCTTTTTTGAAAAACACGCCCTTCTTTAATCCCTCTGCTACAAAACTTCGTCCCAGGAGATAGGTTTCGCTTTCATAATAGGTCTTGTCGAAATCAGTTCCTATGCGCTTGTAGGTTTCATCAAATCCGGCATATACCCATGCATTCATGGTTTTCCAGAGGTTGCGCACTTCAGGTTTTTCCTGTTCCCAGTCCACAAGCATTTGCTGTGCCTGCAGCAGGAAGGGAGCTTCTTTCTCGGCCTGTTCCTTTGGCATTCCTTTTTCTACCAGATCATTAACCTCTTGTTTAAACGCGTCGTTGAACTTCACGTAATAATCGCCAACAAAGTGATCTCCTTTCATGCCTGTAGACTCCGGGGTGGCTCCCCCGGCAAATCTTTGCCAGGCCAGCATGCTTTTGCTTATGTGTACACCCCGGTCATTAACAATACAAGTCTTCATCACATCATGACCTTCCGCCTTCAATATCGCAGATATGCTCCAACCGAGAAAATTATTGCGCAGGTGACCGAGGTGGAGCGGTTTATTGGTGTTAGGCGACGAATATTCCACCATCACTTTCTGTGGGATTCTGCTGCCCTCAACTTCTGTAAAGTCTGCCGGCTCGTTCAGCGTGGAAAGCGCCACGTTATCGGCAATGGTGAGGTTAAGAAAGCCTTTGATGACATTGAACGCAGTGAAAAAGGCTTTATGGGATTCTGTCAGTTCGCGGCCCAGTTCCTGTCCTAATGCTTCGGGAGCTTTGCCCAGCCGTTTCGTAAGTGCAAAAAGGACGATGGTATAGTCGCCGGTAAATTCGGGTTTGGTTGCTGTGGCTATAATATCATTCGTGGGCACAGCAAGGCTGTACAGATTTTTAATGGCCGCGGCAGTCTTCTCTTTTACCTGGTCTACAAGATTCATCCTTTGTATTTAGGGCGGCAATTTACTCAATCAAAAAACAAGACGCCCGTTTTCAGCCACCGGCACGCTCGTTCAGTGGCTAATTAAACCCGCACCGAATGATAATAGAATTTATTTTCGCAGCCTTGCATGCGAAGCCTTCATAACCATCTACGCGCCTTCATCCTGAATTTCGTGGATATTTTTTATCCGCTCTTCAGGCGTTTCATGCCTATACAGACCTACAGGTATGCAGCCTGCGGAGGCGGCAACACAGCATTCAGTCTGCTGCTATACTTTGCTTCTTACAATTTTATACTGGACAAGAGGGTAATCGATCTGGGTTTCATAGCCTTAAAACCACACATCGCCGCGCTTTTTCTTTCCTTCCTCATCAGTTTCCCCATAGGATTTTACCTGAGTATGTACGTGGTGTTCAGCGGTTCGCCCTTACGCAAGAAGACCCAACTCTTCCGCTACTTCCTGGTGGTGCTTGGGTGTGTGGTGATTAATTATGCCGGGTTAAAATTGTTTGTTGAAGTTCTCGGCTGGTATCCAACTCCTTCGCAGGTGGTGAACACAGCCATCGTCATTTCATTTTCTTATGTTTCTCAAAGACATTTCTCGTTTCGAGCCCCCGCAACAACTAAATAGTCCGTAAGACAGCGACAGACAGCAGGATGGCGCGTTAACGTTGTGGCATATACCCTCAAATGAGTCTTATGCAAAACTGTCAAAATTGCACGTTTCTGCCGGCGGCATAATCATTGATAACCAATAGTGAACATTAAAATAATCATTTGAAATGGGAAAAATAATCGGTATTGATTTAGGAACAACAAACAGTTGTGTTGCTGTGATGGAAGGCAACGAGCCTGTGGTAATCGCGAATGACGAAGGCCGTCGCACAACACCTTCTGTAGTTGCCTTTCTTAAAAACGGCGAGCGCAAGGTAGGAGACCCGGCAAAGCGTCAGGCAATCACCAATCCTCAAAATACCATCACTTCAGTAAAGCGTTTCATGGGTCGTCAGTATGATGAAGTAACCCAGGAGATCAGTCACTGGAGCTACAAAGTTGCAAAAGGTGACAACAATACGGTGCGCATAGATATTGATGGCAGGTTGTATACGCCACAGGAAATTTCTGCGATGGTGCTTCAGAAGATGAAAAAGACCGCTGAAGACTACCTCGGACAGGAAGTAACAGATGCAGTGATCACGGTACCTGCCTATTTCAATGATGCACAGCGCCAGGCTACAAAGGAAGCAGGCGAGATTGCCGGTTTAAACGTACGCCGGATTGTAAATGAACCTACTGCTGCTGCACTGGCTTACGGGCTCGATAAGGGTGGCAAGGATCACCATATTGCTGTGTTTGACCTTGGCGGTGGAACATTCGACATTTCCATATTGGAATTAGGCGATGGTGTTTTCGAAGTTAAAAGTACTAATGGCGATACGCATTTAGGTGGTGATGACTTCGATAAAGTGATCATGGACTGGCTGGCAGATGAATTTAAGAGAGAAGAGAACATAGACCTCCGCAAAGACCCAATGGCGCTGCAGAGACTGAAAGAGTCTTCCGAAAAAGCTAAGATCGAGCTATCCTCATCTATGGAAACCGAAATTAACCTGCCTTACATTACTGCCATCGACGGAGTGCCAAAACACCTTGTAAAAAAACTGACGCGCGCTAAATTTGAGCAGCTGGCAGATACGCTTTTCGAGCGTTGCCTGAAGCCTTGTGAAGCCGCTTTCAAGGATGCCGGATACCAGACTTCCCAGATCGATGAGGTGATCCTGGTGGGTGGTTCCACCCGTATCCCGAAAGTTCAGGAAATCGTCGAAAAATTCTTTGGTAAAAAACCAAACAAGAGTGTGAACCCTGATGAAGTAGTAGCCATTGGTGCTGCTATACAAGGTGCGGTTTTGTCGGGCGAAGTGAAAGATGTATTACTGCTCGACGTAACTCCGCTTTCTCTGGGTATTGAAACTATGGGCGGCGTAATGACAAGGCTCATTGATTCTAATACTACCATTCCAACAAAAAAATCAGAAACATTCTCTACCGCAAGCGATAATCAACCCGGCGTACAGATTCATGTACTCCAGGGTGAGCGTCCAATGGCTCCGCAGAACAAGAGCCTGGGTATGTTCAACCTTGACGGCATCCCGCCTGCACCAAGAGGTGTACCACAGGTTGAAGTCATTTTCGATATCGATGCCAACGGAATTCTGCATGTTACAGCCAAAGACAAAGGCACCGGCAAAGAACAAAAGATCAGGATTGAAGCGGGAAGCGGGTTGAGCAAGGAAGAAGTGGAGAAGATGAAGAATGAAGCAAAAGCGAATGAAGCTTCAGACAAGCTTGAAAAAGAAAAGGTTGAAAAGATAAACCAGGCTGACAGTCTGATTTTTCAGACGGAAAAACAACTGAAGGAGTTTGGTGATAAAATTCCGGCAGAAAAAAAGGCGCCTATTGAGGCAGCTCTGGAAGGTTTAAAAAATGCACACAAAACACAGGACCTTGCACAGATAGACACTGCCATGACCACGCTAAATACTGCGTGGACAGCCGCAAGCGAGGAAATGTATAAGGCAACCCAGGGACAACCAGATGGTCAGCAACAGCAGCAGCCAGGCGGACCTGACGGACAGTCTAACGGTGGACAGCAACAAAACGCCGGAGCTCAGTCTGAAAATGTTACAGACGCGGAGTTCGAAGAAGTCAAATAAATTAAATCTATCTATTTTGAAACCGCAGTGAAAACTGCGGTTTTTTTATTGGTGCCAGGAGTTTACTTAACCCTGCTGGCGCACACCTGGAAATGCCACATGGCATTGTGCAGGCCTGTCTTGCGTACTTTATTCAAGTCTGTCCCACGGTATAGTATCACTACCAAAATGCATTATGAAAAGTGCCGTCGCTTCGCTGTGGTCAATGTCTCTGCTACTGACAAGCTGCGAGAGGATGTTTTGTAGTGAACGGCTTGATATTAACAGCTCTGCACTGCTGATACATCCATTTGATACCCGAACCGATAAGTATTTTTATCAAATACCCGGGTTAGTGTCTGTGTACAACCAGGACAGCTTGCAGGTATTTAACGACGACGGGCAAAGGGTCAAATTAGTGATCTTCTTGTTAGAGGTTGATCCGCGGAACAAAAACAACTCCTATTATCCCGTAAAGATATCTCCCGCGTTTTTCATACCACAGGACAACAGTGCCTATGATTTAGAAAAGACAAAGAAAATGTACCTCAAGTACAATCCATAACACAACAGACACACTCACACTGCTGTTCAAAGCTCCAAGGGATCAATGCAACAAAGGATCGTATGAGTATTTAAAAGTTTATCGCCGGAATATCCTGCTTGCTTCTGTAACTGAGACAATCTATGCAGATTTCAAAATCAACTACTGACGAATAGTTCTGAAAAGCCTGTCACTTCCACAACGGAATCGATATCGTCATTCAGTGATTAATAACGGATGCTGTCCAGCCTGGGTGGATGTTGCCAGACGAATAGCAGCACTAAACAATATCCATTGCCAG
>JBGTIL010000575.1:0-8047 GCA_041745695.1 Chitinophagaceae bacterium
CATGGGGATATTTTTTATGGGATAAGAACCAGTCTGATGAAAAGATCCAGATCACACAAACGCAGGCTACAACAGCCATGACTGCAAGAGACTCCGTTCAGTTAATCTACAATGAGTCGCTCTCCCGCCTGGATTCTATTACCGGCAACAACAACAACCTACAGGGACAACTTGGCGAGCGGCAGTCTGAAATAACAAAGTTGAAGAATGAGATCAACCGCATTGTAAACAACAAAAATGCAACTGTTGGTGAACTCAGAAGAGCGAAGACTTTAATCGCCCAGCTCAACGACAAAATTGGTAACCTGGAATCTGATGTAGCCCGCCTTACCGGAGAAAATCTGCAATTGGCAACTACAAATACCGTATTAACCGGCGAAAAGCAGACCCTGGAAACCAATCTTCAATCTACTACCACTGAGAAAGAAGCTCTCGCACAGACTGTTGACGTAGGTTCAACTTTCTCTGCTTCTAACATTGCTATTAAACCGTTGCAGGAAAGAAAAAATGGCAAAGAAAAAGAAACTTCAACTGCACGCAGGGTTGATAAACTCATGATCTCTTTCGATGTGGAGAACAGGATCGCAAAGTCGGGACCTGCTGATCTGTATGTAATCGTTACCGGACCTAATGGTCAGGTTATAGCCGATCCTTCAATGGGCTCAGGTATGCTTACAACCCGTGCAGATGGCGACAAACAGTATACCTACAGAACCAGTATCGAATATGAGCAGGGCACACGTAAGAACATACAAGTGCCTTTGCGTCAGAACGGTTTTCAAACAGGAGACTACAAGATTGAAATTTTTCAAAATGGATTTAAGATTGCTGAGGGCATCAGAAGCCTGAAGAAAGGCGGTCTTTTCGGATAATATTCCCTTGAACAAATAGAGAGCCCTCACGTTAATGTGAGGGCTTTTTTCGTTTAGGACCCGGGCCGGCGAATATGAAATAGTAAGGAATTACTGCGGACGCAACACCTGATTAATTTTATGAAGCACACCATTCAGGTAATGTTGATCACTGGTGCCGGCAGGCGCTGGGTTGATCAGTAAGTTCGATGGAGTGGCGTTTGCAGCACCCTTTACCGTAGCAGCTGACACGGATGGTCCTGTAAAGCTGGCGTTGAGTACAACGCCAGGATGCGAAGGCACAGCACTATTTAACAGCGTTGGAACGGGCGTTGCCGTTGTTGGAAGGTTGACGCTGAACGCCCTGACACCAAGGATATGATACACTACCAGTCCTTTGACAGTTTGCGGCGTCAGTACACGGGCCAACAGCGGGTTTGCGAAAACAGTTGGCGTAGATGCGAGGGCTGTTGCGGTGGCCGCTGCATCGGCCGGCGACATGCCCTGTGCGATCAAGGCGCCTGTTATCTGCGCTGTGAGTATCTGTTGAAATGCCACGTTAGTAGGAACAAATACAGTAAAATTTGGACCAATGGGCAGGTTCAGCAATGAATCGAAACGGGCGGTGCCAACCTGGCCGCTGTCGCCACGAATAACTGCAGCCCGGAAATAGGTCATATCCGGATCGGTGCTGATTTTCGACCAGAGCGTTGCGGAAGGAGGTATTACCAGCACCGCCGGCACGTGGACGATTCCGTTGGAGGCAATGATGTTCGTAGCAACCAGGGGAATGTTGTTCACCCATGCCGCGGTTGCTCTTTTAGATGGAAATATGGACAGGCTAACAAACGGACTGAAGGCGGGTGTGCCGGCGGTAGGATTGAGCAACGTCGGCGACTGCAGGTTCGGAAATGTTGTTGGTATTTTTTCTAACGGCAGTAATTGGGGTGTGACCGCATAGTTTGTTATCGCAACCGCAGCAGCCTGTGAAAAATTTGTGCCTACCACGGCTACAGATGGCACACCAAAGGCGCGAAATGAATTATTATTCGGTATAAATGCGGTTAGTTCCAGCCCGGTATTACTGAGCGCAGGCGCCAGGGGACCCGCTTTTGCAACAAGCGCTTTGAAGAAAGAATAGGCAGTGTCGTTGTTGACAATATCTCCAAGGGAAGAGCCACCTGGTTTTGCCAGTGCCGCGGTCGCCGGGGTGTCTTCAAACTCCCGGTTGCAGGCGCCGAGCACAAACGCACATGCTGCAAGCAATGCGAAAAAAAACTTTGATTTATTTTTTACCTGTTGCATAAAAATGACTTTGATTGATTTCTTAAAACACATTATAACCGTAGGAGATATAATACAATCCACCAATAGATGGATTGCCTGCTGCATTGCGGTAATAATCGTTCAGCAGGTTGTTAGCGCCAAATTTGATCACCGACTTTATGTCTGGCAATTTGTAGCTGAACTGGGCATCCACTGTATGTATGGGAGGGATGGTTCCATTGGCAAAGTCACCCTCGTAGAAAAAGGCTTCCTGCCATTTATAAACCACGTTGAAGCCTAAACGATTCTGAAAACCAAAAGACGCATTGGCAAGAGCCAGGTTAAGGCGGTACTTAGGTGCATTAAAAGAAGCGATGCCTGCAGGTATATCACCCAGCACATCGGAAGCAAAATTACACGACAGCACGAAATTCCGCGGGAGCCGGTAATCGAGCCCTAAGCCAAATCCATAAGTCTTCACCTTGGTGCCTGAATTAGAAGGCACTGAATAGATCTGCTGATTGGCTGGCTCAGACAAGCCCGCCGGGCTGCCGGTTTTCGACTGCACCACAAAATCTCTCACAATAAAATTGGTGTAGCTACCCCTGTACCCATACACATCGATGAGCAATCGCTTGTCAGCCACCAACCCTTTGTATCCTAATTCGTACGACTTTACAGATTCGGGTTTTAACACATCGAAAGTTCTAACCTTGGGATCTCTCATTTGAACACTGCCCAGGCTGTACACCGGGTTAGAACTAAAGCGGTAGAAATCTTTCAGCTCCTGAACACCCCCGATCAATTTCACACCACCCGCAACCGTGAGGTTAATCCATTGTTGCTGGGTAGAAGGAAAACGATAGGCTGTCTGGTACGAAAAGCGGACGTTGTTATTTTCTGTTATTTTGAAAAGCGCTGTTGCACGTGGCGTAAACCTTCCTTCAAAATTCTGATTCTTATCGTACCGCCCCGACAAGGTTAGTTTCAAGCGGTCAGCTATTTGCCTTGAAGCCTGTACGTAAGCTCCAAACTCATTGATACCAATGGTTCCAGCAGAATCTGCAAACAGGGTGCCTTCTGAGTTGAGCACGTATTTTTTAAAATTGGCGCCCACCAGTATATCTGCAAAACCGTTGGTAAACTGAGACAGGTTGTACTGACCTTCCACGTTGTACAGGTCTGTCTTGTCCAAAAAAAGTCCTCCATTCTGGGAGATCGGTCTTGAGCGTACCTGGTCAAAAATCTGTTTGAATTCAGCGCTTCCTGGTGCGGGTCTGCCTACGTCGGCAGCAGCCCGGGCAGCGGAGTGAGCTGTTGCATCGGTTACACCCGTTAGTCTTGAGGCCAGGTAAGCCTGTCCGTATTGTGCAAACCAGCCGGTTGCGCCACCACTTGGCTTCCATACTTCATTCAGTAGCCTGGTGGTTACCGTGGCATTGAAAGACTCTCCGGCATCTTCCTGAGTGGTGTATGCCCGCAGGAACCAGTTGGGATTATTTAATTCGAGTTTGTATTGTGCGATGCTGAGATTTTTCAGAGAGTAACGATCGCTTCCGGTGTACACAGTGTTGCCCGTACCAATGTACGCGGCGAGGCTGGCTTCTGTTGCGCTTGTTAGTTTGTAGTGGAGTGCTCCGGAACCCCTGAAATTAACCGTGTTTGGGTCAACCACTTCTCTTTCTAGATAGCCGGTGCGGGAAACATTTACTGCCTGACCCGATAATGAGCTAATGAAAGGCGCAAGAAAGGGTGCCTGCGCTGCCACTCCTGCAAAAACGGCCCGGATGTCTGCTGTTGTTTCGTCGCCGTATACGTTTACACCGTCATAGTTCGGATCCGATTCTCTTGTTCCCCCAATCACATTGCCCACTGTGCCCAGGCGCAGGTAGTTGCGGTAATCCTGTGCCAGCCAGTCACGCGCATGAATAAAGTCGGTAGAGATTTTAAAGGCAAACTTTTGTCCGATGGTTTTGGCGTAGCGAAAGTTCCAATTGTAATAAGGTGAAGGATCCCGTTCGTTGTCATCAATGTGCATGATGCCATGCTTTATTTGCACAGATAGTCCGTTGGAGCGAAAGGGATTTTTACTGTTGATCAGGAGCGTACCATTCATGCCACCGGGCCCATAAAGAGCAGATGATGCTCCCGGCAGTAATTCAATGCTTTCAACATCGAGCTCAGACACTCCAATCACACCTCCAACGGCAAAGTTTAGTCCCGGTGCCTGGTTATCCATGCCGTCTACTAACTGGTTAAAACGGAGGTTACCGCTGCCGGTGAAGCCCCGCGTGCTGGGTGTTTTAAATGTAAGTGAAGAAGTGACCAGGTCTACTCCTTTGATATTGGCAAGCACATCATAGAAAGATGCAGCGGGTGCATTTCTTATGGCAGCAGAACTCACCCTTTCGATGGTTACCGGCGACTCCAGGATGCGCTCCGGTGTGCGGGATGCAGATACAACCACCTCCTGCCCCAGGGTAGATGCAGGTATAAACTTGATGTCGATGGCTGCAGCATCGTTTGCAATATACTCCTGCGTTTCGAAGCCAATAGATGAGATGATGAGTGTGACCGGAAGTCGTGGCACTACTAATTGAAAATTGCCGTTCGCATCCGTGTAAGTTCCGCCGGAGGCTCCCTTTATACTAATTGATACTGCCTGTACCGCCTGCTGGTTAGAATTGTCGCGTACTGTTCCAGACAGCTTAACAGGCTGTGCCAGGGCAGAGAAAGAACAGGCGAGCGCAGCCAGGAAGAGCAGTGAATGGTAAACACTTGTTCTCATAACGAAAGATTTAGTTTTGGAATAATGATCCAGGTTGAAATACGACTTTTCCAAACCGACAAGCATAAAAAGCCTTAGTTGTTTTGCATGGAAAAGTACACATAAGCCACCTCTCCGGGAAATTTTCTTTTCGGATTAAATGTTGATATTTAGTGATAACTATGTTTGGGTACCATTAGCATGCGCCTTATTTTCGGGCATGCCTCCATTTCAATTTTTACAACAAACAGACTTTTATCAGGGCAAGGTCAGGGATGTGTATACCATCAACGAAAACCATCTTGTGATGGTAGCCTCCGACCGGATCTCGGCCTTCGATGTAATACTTCCGAGAACGATTCCTTACAAGGGTCAGGTGCTCAACCAGCTGGCTGCATTTATGCTGCAGCGGACGAAAGACATCTGCCCCAACTGGCTGGTAGCAACGCCGGCGCCGACTGTTGCAGCTGGCCATAAGTGCGATGCCTTTAAAGTTGAAGTGGTTGTACGGGGGAACATTTGCGGGCATGCATGGCGCACCTATGCTAACGGCAAGCGAATGCTCTGCGGAGTGCTGCTGCCGGAAGATTTGAAAGAGAATGATTTTTTTCCTGCACCCATCATAACGCCTGCAACAAAGGCAAGTACCGGCCACGATGAAGACATTTCTGTTGCCGAAATAATTGACAGTGGTCTGGTATCCGCAGCCGACTGGAATGAGATTGAGTCTTACGCCTTGCAGTTGTTTGATCGTGGAAACCACCTCGCGGGAAACCAGGGTTTACTGCTGGCTGATACAAAATACGAATTTGGAAAGCACAATGACAGGATCGTGCTTATGGATGAAATACACACCCCGGATTCGTCGCGGTTTTTTTATGCAGAAGGTTTTAAAGCGAGACAGAAGCAGGGCGAAAAACAAAAACAGCTCAGTAAAGAGTTTGTGAGAGAATGGCTTATTGCAAACGACTTTATGGGTGCGGAAGGAGATGTTGTTCCGGAGATGACTGATGAATGGGTGAGCACTATTTCCAACAGATATATCGAACTCTATGAAAGTCTGACAGGAGAAAGCTTTCAGCCGGTTGATCTTTCAAGCCACGAATTACAACAGAGAGTTGAGGACTACCTGAAGAGTCAGGCAGGGCGAGAGCAACCGCTTCAGAAGTAGGTTATTCAGGCTCACCTAACCTCGGGCGCAGGCGTTTCGACTTATTAAATATGTTTCTTTCTTTTTGAACCGACTTGCGGATTTCCGCCTGCTCTTCGGCGGGCAGATGGATATAGTTGCGACAATCTTCACTACAGCAGCGCTCAAATTTGCCACTGCATGTTTCGCACTGGATGAAAAGCAGGTGGCACGCTTCGTTGGCACAGTTTACATGAGCATCAGCCGGCTGTCCACACTGGTGACATGAAGCAATTACTTCTTCTGTAATGCGCTCTCCCAACCGGTTGTCGAACACGAAATTTTTTCCGCGAAATTGATTGCGTAATCCGGCAGCTGCAGCCTGTGCCGCATAATTGATGATACCTCCCCGTAAATGGTACACATTCTTAAAGCCACGGTGCAGCAGGTAAGCACTCGCCTTTTCACACCGGATGCCTCCCGTGCAATACATAATTATTTTGTTCGCTTCCTTTCCCCGCAGCAGGTCTGCAGCCATGGGCAACTGTTCACGGAAAGTATCGGATGGCACTTCCAGGGCATTATCAAAATGACCCACTTCGTATTCGTAATGATTGCGCATGTCGACAACTATCGTGTCGGGATCAGCAGTGAGGCGATTGAATTCATGCGCATCAACATACTGCCCCTTGTTTTCCATACTGAATGACGGGTCATCAATTCCATCGGCGACAATCTTTTCGCGCACCTTTATCTTTAGCACCCAAAAAGATTTGCCGTCGTCATTCACTGCATAGTTCAAGGGCAGGTTCTCCAGTGCCGGAATAGTAGACAAATACTCTTTGAACTTATCAAGGTTGGTGACAGGCACACTGATTTGAGCATTGATACCTTCTGTGGCCAGGTATATCCGTCCAAACACATTAAGCCCGGCAAGTGCAAAAAACAGATCGTCCCGAAATTGCTGCGGATGTGGCACAGCAAAATAGCGATAGAAAGACAGGGTAGTACGTGCCTCCTTTTCACTAAGCAAAAGCTGCTTCAGTTCCTTTTGCGATACGCGATTGTGCAGGAAGGGCATGACAAACTTTTTATTCACCACTTACGGCAGCTTCAGTGTGCATGAACAGCCTCAAAACCATGTCCTGCCTGCTCAATCGCAAGAAATCTCCGAACCGAAACAGCTACCGCAGAATGCTATTTCTTAGTAAGCAGTACCAGCAGGATACCAAGCAGTAAGAGTGCTATAGCGGCAGGCCAGTATACGAACAATAATATCAAAAATGCTACCCCAAGTAATATGTACAACAACGTTCTGTTGTCGATGGTGGTAGCCGGTGCCCCTTTTGAAAAAAAAGAACGCACTTTATTTACAGCATTGTTGACCTTGTATTTTAATACCGCGGTAACGGCAGCTTTGCGCAGCTGGCGCAAACCCTTCTTACTTCTTTGCGCCGCAAAGATGGCAACCATGAGCGCACCTAAAACCGGTGCGGCCAGGTTTCCGGTGCCTGCTGGTTCTGGAGTGGGAGTTACAGGCTGTGATAGGGTTGTTGAACTTAATGCCATGACCAAAGGTTTTAGTTTTACGGCGAAATTATTGAATCGTTAGTTAATTTGGAAAGGTGTTTTAATACCCGCCCTCAAACCACTCCGCCTACCCCTTCCCTGTTCAAACCCCATGATGTAATCCACCCTGATGATTCCCAGGATGTTTTCCAGTCCCACAAAGGGTTCCAGGTACTTCGCAGCACCATTTTGATACAGTCCATTGGCTCCTGCGACGAGGCTCCACTTCAGCTTTTTTAGCAAAGGGATTTTGTTTGTGATGAGCCCGTTAAAATGGTGTTCGGCATAGAGTAAGGAATACAAACTGCCTCTGTAACTAAAATAATAATGGGGCACCAGTTGGAAACGGTCCAGGTAAGACCCGGTCAGCAGGCGGGACATGTTGCCCTGGTAATGAATATAATCGGGTATCGACACACTATCGTTGAATGCAAAACCACCAATATGGAATTTATACCTGAACGA
>JBGTIL010000576.1:0-27285 GCA_041745695.1 Chitinophagaceae bacterium
TTGCATTGTGCAACAGCTTCCACCACTTCATCGCGTTGCGGATCTATGATTCCTGCAAGGCCCAGGAATCGCAAACCCGATTCATGCTGGCCTGTGGAAAGCTGCTCCGGAACAGAATCCCAATAGTGGCAGCCAAAACCAAGAACGCGGTAGCCCTGGGTGGCCATGGCATCTACTTCCTGCTCCAAATGGGCGAGGTCAATATCTACGCAATTATTCAACAGGATGTCGGGAGCTCCTTTCGTGAATGAGATGACCCGGTTTTCATAAATATGAAATGTGGTCATCATTTTTCGTTCAGAGTCGAAAGCAAGCTCAGCCCGCCTGGGGAAACCGCCAACATCAATCTTCTGTTCTTTTGCAATCGCCATCAACGCAATTTCTGTGCTGTCTCCGGTAATGTGATGAGCAGTGTCTTCCACAGCATCGTTATTCAGCATGAAAGCCTGGAGTAATAAATTTCCATTCTGCTCCCGCGCTACAGAAGGGAAGTTATTTCTGTCAAACCATTTTCCATCCACAAAAACCTGCTCTACCTGCATTTGATTTTTTGTGAGCGTACCGGTTTTGTCTGTACAGATAAAGGTCACTGACCCAAGGGTTTCTACAGCAGGTAATT
Organism: Chitinophagaceae bacterium; assembly: GCA_041745695.1. Taxonomy (GTDB): domain Bacteria; phylum Bacteroidota; class Bacteroidia; order Chitinophagales; family Chitinophagaceae; genus Flavisolibacter. Next base: position 620 of record JBGTIL010000576.1, read on the forward strand.
TTCTTATTAAGCTATTGAAACGGATCATTCTTCTTGCGGCGAGCGCCAGGGAAATGGTAATAACGGCAGGCAGGGCTTCAGGGATGGCCGCAACAGCAAGTGATATACTCGTGAGCACCATCCTGGTAATATCCTCACCTCTTGCAAGTCCGGTGATGAAAAAGAGCACACAAAGTACCAATACAAGTATCGATAGTTTTTTCCCGAATGCTGCCATACGTTGCTGTAGTGGCGTCATAGATTCATCCTCCTGCAACATCCTGGCAATACGACCCAGCTCGGTTTGCATGCCGGTGTTTACGACCACTGCAGTACCCCTGCCATGAGTTACAAAGGTTCCTTTAAAACCCAGGTTCTTTTTGTCGCCGAGCGGCAGGTCAACACCTGGCAGCGCATCAGTGGTTTTGTCTGTGGCTTCCGACTCGCCGGTAAGGGCAGCTTCTTCGATCTTTAAACTTTTAGATTCAATAATGCGCACATCTGCAGGCACAGCATTACCTGCTTCCAGTAACACAATATCTCCGGGTACGAGTGAGGTGGCGGGTTGCATAGTAGGTTCGCCGTTGCGCAGTACATGGGCCTGGGTAACCGTCATTTGTTTTAAAGCCTTCATGGCTTTTTCTGCACGATATTCCTGAACAAACCCCAGGCAGGCATTCAGTACAACGATCACGAGGATGACGATCGTGTCTGTTACATCACCGACAATGCCCGACACAACGGCCGCACCCAGTAGTATAAGGATCATCACATCTTTAAACTGTGCCAGCAGCATTTGCAGGGAACTTACTTTTTTCCCTTCCTCCAGCACATTCATCCCGTATTGTTGTATCCTTCGTTGGGCCTCGACCGTGCTTAGTCCCTCGCGGCTGCTGTTTAGCGATTGAAGCGCCTCTTCTATTGCCAGTTCGTGCCAATTCATTTTTTTTATTTTTTTGGCCACTGCCGAATCCATTTCCGACATTATGCACAGTACTCCGGGTGAGGATCGATCGACCCTGATTTTACCGACCGTAACGCCATTCATTTGAACGGGCATTCAGGTCGATCCTTTTAAGGGAACAGACCTACAAAACATTAGCATAGAAGCCGTAAGATCAATTGTATTGTTGCCGGCAGCCCTGTGCCATCATATAAGTTAATACATTAAATTAAATCATTCCGTGTTTAAATCAAAACTCAGCACAGCGCGATATTGGAACACTCTGATCCTGTCTTGGGTTGCATGAAATCACTTGTGATTTCATGCAGGTGGAGACATCAGATTCCCTCAGGTTAGGCTACGGTTATGAAAAAAGAATCGACGTTTTTGAAGCAGGGCAATACCTTTCTTAAACCAGCAATAGTTGAATTTGTGCCGGCGGTTTACTTTGCTGCCGGAAGCACATGTTTACCACCGCATCATTCGGTAACCTAGCAGGCAGTGACCCGGGCGTCAGGCTACCAGGGATCCGGACTCCGACTAACTGCGAAATTTGTACTGCTACCTTCAAGATGCAGTGAACAGTTCACCCACACAGATCATACTATGCTCACAAACGAAGACGAGCTTCTTGAAAATTATGAGATCAAGAGGTTACAGTGAAGCGGATTGCCGCGTAATCTGTATCTTCCGCCAGCGCTGTAACAGCATACAATGCAGCATTAAATTAAGATTATGGTGAAAGTGATCAGTCTCGTTGCAGTCTTGTTCCTATCTGCCTTGTCTGTATCTGCCCAGGAAAATAAAAAAGGCTTTTCGTTTACTCAGGTGCCAACAGAAAAAAAAGTGTTGATAAACTGGAATGGGCGTCTGCTCACGGCTTACTGCTATCCCGATTCGGTGTTTAAACCTTTTCTTTTTCCGGTGAATACTGTAGACGGCATTACTGTTACGAGAGGCTACCCGCTGGCTCCTGTAGCAGGTGACCGCACCGACCATCCGCACCACACGGGTATTTGGATGAACTACGAATCGGTGAACGGGCTCGACTTCTGGAACAACTCGACTGCCATACCGCCGCAAAACAGGCATCGCTACGGCACCATCCGGCATACTGCGCTGGTGAGCCAGCAAAGCAAAGGCAACACTGCTGCTCTTACAGTAAAGGCAAACTGGCTGCATCCTGACGGTCATACTCTTTTACAGGAAACAACCACCTATACTTTCAGCGTGACCGGGAAAACCTTTTCCATTACCCGCGTGTCTCAACTCACAGCAGCGGGTGAGGAAGTGGTGTTCAAAGATGTAAAAGATGGCTTTCTTGCCATCCGTGTAGCAAGGGAATTGGAGATGCCGTCTACCCAGGAAGATCGGTTTGTAGATGCGCAGGGAAACGAAACAGCCGTAAAGAAGATGGATAATGCGGGTGTAACCGGGATGTATACTAACGACGCCGGGGTGAGAGGCGACTCGGTCTGGAGCACCAAAGGCAGGTGGGCTGTGCTGAAAGGCCAGAAGGGCGGGCAAAAGATAACCATCTCGATGATTGATCATCCCAAAAACACGGGTTATCCCGGCTACTGGCATGCCCGCGGCTACGGTCTTTTTGCACTCAATCCACTGGGAAGGAAAATTTTCAGTAATGGAACGGACTCATTGAACCTCAGGTTGAAGCCAAACAGCAGCATCACTTTTCGTTACAGGATCCTTGTTACTTCCGGGGCGGAAGTAACACCTGAAAACTTGAACAGGCTGGCAGATGATTTTGCCAAATTAAAATAAATTCGAAAAAATTCCCGGGGTCTTCCTTCCACCGCCTCCCTAAAAGAATTTCCATGTTGGACGATAAAGAGCAAACGAACAGGGACCATGCGCAAAAGACCTGGATCAGCGGCGGCATTCTGGCGTTTATTGTAGTGCTGCTTTTACTTTTAAAAGCCACCTTCAGCGTTTTGCTTTTATTGCTTGCCGGAACCCTTATTGCAGTATTCTTTGGAGGACTGACTGCACTTGTTGTTAGAAAAACCGGATGGAACGCCACCCTTGCGCGGGTGCTGTCTGTGTTATTCACCTTTGGTATCATCATCGGGCTGTTTTATTTAATCGGCTCCCGCGTGCAGCAACAGGCTTCGCAGCTGAGTGACACCCTTCCTGCCACTATAAAAAACGCACAAACTTATCTTTCCCAAAGCGCAATTGGTCAGCGCATACTGGCAAAAGCCGATTCAACAAAAGCCGCGTCTGCGGCGCGATCGGTTGCAGGGCGTTTCTTTTCCTCAACCTTCGGTGTATTTGGCGACCTGTACGTGGTCTTATTCATTGGATTGTTTTTCACGGCCTCACCCGACATCTACAAAAAAGGATTGATAGAACTGGTTCCAAGAAAGGGACAAAGCCGGGCAGGGCAGGTGCTTGAAAAATTGGACAGCAATCTGTGCAAATGGCTTAAGTCAATCCTTTTTTCAATGTCTGTGGTGTTTGCACTTACCGCTACTGGCCTGGCAATAATGGGGATCGATATGTGGCTTGTGCTGGCGCTGGTAGCAGGTTTGCTCACCTTCATTCCTAACATTGGTCCGCTGATGGCCATGATACCGGCCGTGTTGGTTGGTTTGATGATCAGCCCCACCACTGCAGCCCTGATTGCCGGCCTGTATGTCTTGATTCAAACAGTTGAAAGCAATCTCATTACCCCTGTGATCCAAAATAAATTACTCAAGTTGCCGCCGGCACTAACCCTCATTGCACAGCTGGTGATGTCGGCAGTTACAGGTGGCTGGGGTCTCGTTGTTGCAACGCCGCTGCTGGTGGTGGTAAGAACCATTGTGCAGGACCTCTACATAGACCCTAATAATGAAAAACTTCCAGGCGAATAGCGATCATGCGCAGCTTTCAGGCAGCTTAATCGCACTCACCTCATACAGTCACAGGCACTTGACACAATAAGATTTTGCTGGTGTTCAGATGAGCTGATGTTTGCCTAATTTGTTCTGGTGATTGCTGGCGATACACATATTTGGAATTCGTTTATCAATGGGAGTGAGGAGTCCTTTACGCAATTATTGGAATCTCATACTAAAAGCCTGTATCACTACGGTTCCCGCTATTCTGCCGATGCCGAACTTGTAAAAGATTGTATCCAGGAACTGTTTATCGGATTGTGGAACAGCCGGGATAGATTGAGTACGGAAGTTAATCCAAGGGCTTACCTGATGGCTTCGTTGAGACGCGGGTTGCACCGTAAAATGCAGTCGCGGGAAAAGTACCTGAAATACGGAAGTGAGTTCATGTCTGATCATTTCGACTTTCAAATTTCTATAGAGCAATCATTGATCGACAAAGAATCGACCCTGCTCCTGTCACGGAAAATGGCAGCCCTGGTAGATGGACTTCCCCGCAGACAAAAGGAAGTGGTATACCTGAAGTTTTTTCAGAACCTCGGAAGGGATGAGATTGCCGAGATCATGGGCAATTCTCCACAAACTGTTTCCAACCTGCTGCAGATGGCGCTCAAAAAGCTCAGGAGAGTAGCGGTTATGCTTTAGCGTTACTATGCATGTAAAACATACGACAGCATTTCATGAATGGTATCGTTTCCGGCTGCAGGTCTCTTAGCTTGGTACAAGCGTGAACTTTTCTTGCCAATGGTAACAATTATGAGAGCTACACCGCAGCACTTCCTTGTAATTATTTTTATTTCCTATATGCTCTCCTGTACACCGGCTGCGGCCCAGCCGGAACGGAGGCGTAAGCCAAATGTAATTGTACTCCTGGCAGACGATCTTGGCTGGTCTGATACCCAGTGCTATGGCAGTTCGTATTACAAGACCCCCAACATTGATGCGCTTGCCCGAGGTGGTATGCGCTTCACCAACGCTTATTCATCCTGTACCGTTTGCTCACCTTCCCGGGCCAGCCTTTTAACCGGTAAAAATCCTGCCCGACTCCACCTCACCGACTGGATAACAGGCTACCAAAGGCCCTTCGCCAAACTGGTGCCACCGGCATGGAGCCCTTTCCTTGCCCAGGAAGAACTGACCATCGCCGAAGTTCTTAAAGAACAAAACTATGTAACGGCAATGATCGGCAAATGGCACCTCGGTGATGATGTAAAATACTACCCCGAGCACCAGGGCTTTGATGGCAATATCGGCGGCACTTTCCAGGGTAGCCCGCCAAGCTACTTCTCACCCTACCGCAATGCACGATTAAGCGATGGACCAAAAGGCGAATACCTCACCGACCGCTTGACCAGCGAGGCCATTACCTTCATCAGGCGTGAGCAGGAAAATCCTTTTTTTCTATACCTGTCTTTTTATGCGGTACACACGCCACTGCAGGCTAAAGGAGCAGAAATCGCGCTGTATCGAGATAAGGTCGATCCTGCTTCCCCACAGCAAAATCCTGTGTATGCGGCTATGGTCCACAACCTGGATCAAAACATTGGCCGGCTGCACCAGGTGATCAAACAACTCGGTCTTTCACGCAATACACTCATAGTCTTCACAAGCGACAATGGCGGATTGGTGAGAGGCAATGACTGGGCGAAAGGCAGGATCACTTCCAATGAACCGTTGCGTGGCGGTAAAGGCACTCCCTACGAAGGCGGCACAAGGGTACCCCTGATCTGTAGCTGGGAGGGAAGAATAAAGGCAGGATCGCTGAGCAAAGAGCCCGTTGTTGGAGCCGACCTGTTTCCAACCATCGCCGCTGTAGCAGGTGCAGCACCATCCAGGCTGCCTATTGATGGTATAAGCCTCATACCCATTCTGGAAGGGAAACCGCAAACCAGACGACCAGCGCTTTTCTGGCACTATCCCCATTACCATTCAGAAGGCGCCACACCTTATAGCGCCATCCGTAAGGGCGACTGGAAATTGATCTATTCATTCGAGGATGAATCAAGTGAACTGTACAATCTCTTAAAAGATCCCGGTGAAAAAAACAACCTCAGTGCGCAGGAGAAAAGGAGGACGGCCGCACTTTATAATGAACTTATTGTTTGGCAAAAGGAGCTAGGAGCGCAATTACCTGCAAGAAACCCTGCCTATGACAGTACAAAGGCAAAGCAGGGAGGTGGGGCACAAAAAAGGGCGGTGAAAGATACGGGAACGCTGGATGATAAAGAATAAAACAGTGAAGCCAGGTACTGGAGACACCGCATTTAATATTTTTATTCAATACTCTGATTTTTATAGTATGATGGAGCACCCTTCGGTCTTTGTAACTATACCAGCAATTGCAGCATGAACTCAAACTTCGATGATTACACGATAGAAGCTTTGGTATGGGATGAAGATTTCAGATCCCATATCATGCAACCAACGGAGCAAAGTAAACTGCGCTGGCAAAGGTTTGCTTCTTCGCAACCGGATGGCGCCGAAAAGCTGCTTGCTGCAGCAACAATCATACGCGCCCTGCGCATTGAAGAGCAGCCCTTTGCAGACCAGGATGCGGCGTTGCTTGTGAAAGAAACACTTGGAAAGGTCTCCTTTCGGGAGCTTGCAGTGAGCAATTTTGAAACGAAGCAAAGCATTCGTCCTGGATACGCTTCAGGTTTTAGCAGGTGGCGTCTAGCTGCTGCTGCTGCGCTTCTTATTTGTATTATTGGTGCAGCCATGTGGGCACAGGATAGTAAAGTTCAGGATCAGTTCGGATCCTACGAACAATTGGTAAAGCTTGCAAAAGAGCCCCTGGAAGAGAAGTACAATGGCTCCGCATTTCCTGAATCAGTACTCCTAAATGACGGAAGCTCCATCGTGCTGGAACCAGGTGCAAGAATTAGTTTCCCCCGGTTCTCACCCGAAAACATGAGCAGGGTCGTATACCTTTCCGGTGATGCTACTTTCAGTATTGCGCATGATCCTGCCCGGCCCTTCTTTGTACATTCCAACCAGCTCACCACCCGGGTTATAGGAACCGTTTTTCGCATTCACAACAATAAGAAATTAGGGAGGGCAAGTGTAGAAGTTCTCTCCGGTGTCGTTGCCGTGTCTTCTATCGCGCGTATGAATACCTTGCCTCAACCCCCAGGAAACCAAACAGGAAGCCTGATCCTCACCCGAAACCAAAAGGTTAGTTTCTCTGGCGAGGAAAACAGGCTCACAACAACCATTGTAGATGAACCCCTGTTAACCGGCACTCCCCAAAATCAATTTGTTGAAATGCCGGTAAAGGAAGTGTTTGAAGTACTGGAGAAGGGATATGGCATTGATATCATTTATGATGAGAGGGCTTTGCATGACGTAACATTCACGGCCAACCTGACCGGCAGGAACCTGTACCAGCAAGTTGATATCATTTGCAAGTCTGTCAATGCACGCTACGAAGTTACCGATGGGAAAATTGTCATTTATGCCCTAAACTGAGTCACCTGTTGTGGAGCTACAACATCGCCTGATTTATTCGAATCCTTATCCTGTCTGTCACTTTTTTGTCCCTCATCGCGCATTTTTTTTATCATGGCACTTATTACTAATCTGATATGAAATCATCTTTTTTACATGTCTCCCTTTTTTTCTCGCTGATTTTCTTTGCCTCAGAAACAAAGGCGTTTACGCAGGACCCGCTGGCGAAAAAGATTTCACTGAACATCCAGGACCAGGAGATCACAAAAGTTCTTGCAATCATTGAGAAGCTGGCCAGCACCAGCTTCGCCTATAGCTCGGTGAATGCATCCCTTCGTAATAAAGTGTCTATAAAGGTGGAGCAAAGTCCGCTTGCCTCGATACTTGATATCCTGCTCCGTAATACGGGTTTGGCTTATTCGGTGTCAGGGGAGGTAATCATACTGCATAAAAAACCGGGCGCCCTTCCGGCGAACGTCTTAGCAACTCCTGATGCATTGCAGGTGAGCATTGCTGTTGCAGTGCCACCGCTAACTGTTACAGGCAGTGTTCTTGATGAAAGCGGTGCCGGACTTTCCGGGGTTAGTATCGTTTACCAGGGCACCAGCCTGGGTACAACTACTAATGCAGGTGGTAACTATTCTCTAAATCTTCCTAACGACAACGGTACACTCGTAATTTCCTATGTTGGCTTTACCACCCAGGAAGTACCCGTCGCCGGCCGCAGGTTGATCAATATCACTTTGCTACCAGATGCAAAAGACCTTGGTAGTGTGGTGGTGGTTGGATACGGAACCCAACGACGCGAAAAAGTAATTGGCTCTATTGCCCAGGTGGGAGCGAAAGAAATTGAGAACAGGCCGGTAACACAACTTCAGAACGTGCTCACAGGCCAGCTGGCCGGAGTCACCGTAACCCAGCGAAACGGACGACCGGGTACAGCCAGCGGCGCCATCAGCGTTCGGGGCGTGGGCTCTTTCGGTGCCAGTGCAGACGCACTCATACTTGTTGATGGAATACCTGTTGGAGGCTTCAATGATATCAACCCTAATGACGTAGAAACCATCTCCGTATTGAAAGATGCTTCTTCGGCTGCCATCTACGGTTCAAGAGCCGCAAACGGGGTTGTACTAGTTACAACCAAATCGGGAAAAGCCGGCAAAACCCAGGTGAGCTATAGCGGCTACACCGGCTTTCAGCAGCCCACCGCGCTGCCGCAGTTTGTGAATTCGTGGGAATACCAACAGGCCGTTTTTGAGGCAACCAATGCAACCGCTTCGCCAACCGGTGCTGCTACACTTACCCCCGAACAGTTGGCCATTGTTCAACGCTTTAAGGCCCAGAATGATGTCGAATACCCGAACACCAACTTTATCAATTCGGTTATTACCAAGAAGGGTGTACAAACAGGGCATAGCGTGATGATCAGCGGCGGTAATGAAAGCAACAAGTACAATTTGTCGCTGGGCTATTTGTTTCAGGATGGACTGGTAGTGGATAACAACTACTCGAGGTATAACCTAAGGTTGAACCTCAATACCACCCTGAGTCCGAAATTCGATCTGACCACAAGAATTTCTTCTATTGTTGGTAACATCAATGAGCCCTACGTACCCTCCGGTGTAAACAATACCAACCTGACAGATATTATCGACCAGGCCATCCGGGTGCCCGGCAACTTTGTAGGACAGTATCCCAACGGTGATTTCGGACTCGGTATCAACCTTTTCGGTACACCTGTTTCCTACCTGGCAAGCCAGTCGTTCTTTAAACAAAAGTCCCTTAACCTCAGTGGCAATACCCGCCTCGACTACAAAGCCTTCAAGGGCTTTAAGACTTCCTTCATTGCTTCTTACGTGCAGAACACAGGAAGGGAAACCAGGTTCCGGTCAACCCAGCGGCTTAACCCCGTAGTTACCCTCGGAACCAACCAGCTAACCGAATTGTCTAACAACAATTACTACTACACTTTACAGGGACTGGCTGAATACACAAAACAATTTCAACGGCACCAAATGACTTTTCTTGCTGGCTACTCCTTTGAAAAAAACACCGCAGAAAATTTCAATGCTTACAGAGATAACCTGCCAGGCAACGACCTCTCTGTACTGTCGGTAGGTTCGCCGGGTAACCAGCAGGCTAACGGTACCGGAACTGAATTCGCGCTTGAGTCGCAGTTTGCCCGTGCCAATTATTCTTACGCTAATAAGTATCTGATTGAAGGAGTCATTCGCCGGGATGGATCTTCCAAATTTCCAACAAATAATAAGTATGCTTACTTTCCTTCTGTTGCCGTGGGCTGGCGGGTGGGACAGGAAAATTTTGTAAAGGATAACCTGCCATGGATTAATGAATTGAAGCTTAAAGCCTCGCGTGGCGTGTTGGGTAATCAAAACCTGGGGAACAACTATCCTTATCAAAATACCCTGGTTACAAGCGGAGCCAATGCCGGTGGTACACTGTATTCTTTTGGAGGCACGATCGTTCAGGGAGTCACCCGGAACAGGATAACAGATCCAAACCTCCGATGGGAATCTACCCGTACTACCGACTTAGGAATTGAAGCCAGTCTTTTTAAAAACAAACTCACGTTCTCTTCCACCTATTTCGACAGGTTTACTTACGACATTCTGTACAGCCCCAGCAGCAGTGTATCTAACGTGCTGGGCTTTCAGCTCTCGCCAACAAATACCGGCAAACTAAAAAATTCAGGTGTCGAATTTACCCTCGGCTACAACGCCACTGCAGGGAAAGTGACATACAGTGTAAACGGAAATTTTACGGTCCTGAAAAATGAAGTAAGAGATCTTGGTGTAGGTAACATTCGACAGCCAAACGGGCTGATAGGCAACGGCAGCAATCTGTTTATTGGCTACCCTGGCTCCACTTCAGATTTTGGTTTGTATTATGGATTTGTAGCAGATGGCTTATTCGTTGATGCGGCAGATATTGCTAAATGGCCTTCCATGACGGCTGTGAATCCGACGGTGAAACCAGGAGACATCCGGTACAGGGATATCAGTGGTCCGGCAGGCGTGCCCGATGGCAAGGTAGACAATACCTACGATCGTGAAGTGATAGGAAGCCAGATACCTAAATACTCTTACGGAGTTAACCTGGGCCTGAATTTCAGGGGCTTCGATTTCGCCACACTACTGCAGGGCATCGCGGGCGTTAAGGGGTATTTAAATGGAGCCTTCGGTTATGCGTTATTTAACCAGGGCAATGTGCAGCGATGGCAGTACGACGAACGGTGGACAACGGAAAATCCAAATCCTAAAGCTGCCTACCCACGCATAGAAAATATCACAAACTCAGGAACTGCCAATAGCATCGTGTCTTCCTTCTGGACGATTGATGGTGCTTACCTCCGCATCAAAAACGCACAGATAGGATACACTATTCCCGCCAACATTCTGCAAAGGATCAATCTCTCAAAAGTACGCGTATATGTAAGTGGAGAAAACCTCCACACCTTCAGCAATTACCGCCAGGGCTGGGATCCCGAGGTGAACACCGGGGCAACATTTTATCCAATCATCACAAATTATACGGTCGGAATAAATATAAATTTCTAACAATACTTAGATCAGAGCTTTATGAACAAGATTTTTTTATCAGTCCTTTTCATGGCGCTGCTTCTCACAGCCTGCAGAAAACAACTGGACACAAAACCACTGGACGCGTTCCCCGTTTCGAGTTTTTACTCCAGTGAAAGCAATGCCCAGCTGGCACTAAATGCCTTGTACAGGGGTTCCATCCTGACCAACGTTCCTTCTTTTAATCCTGTTGACTGGTGGGATTACAATGGATTGCTCTGGACCGAAATGGCTACAGACAATGCTTACGATCGACGACTTGATAATTCTGTTTTTAACAGGCTCACCAATGGCACGCTGGTGTCGAGCAATGTTGCCTTGCAAAGCTATTGGACAGGCAGTTATTTTAGGGTGGCGCACTGCAACGACTTTCTCGAGAACATTGGCAAAGTGCCCATGGACGAGAACCGCAGGAAAACGATGATCGCCGAGGCACGCTTCATTCGTGCCTGCCAGTATTTTTACAAATCGCAATACTGGGGCGCTGTTCCGCTGATCATAAAAGTTTTGACACCCGAAGAAGCTAACAATGTTTCCAAGGCATCACATGCAGAACTGATTAAATTTCTGATTGATGAATTTACCTCCTGCGCAGCCGACCTCCCCCGGGCTAAAGACATCCCTGCCTCAGCCCTGGGAAGAGCCAGCAAGCAGGCAGCGCTGGCTTTCTTAGGACGGACGCAGCTGTTTGAAGGTATGTTTGCAGATGCAGCAGCAACCTATAAAACTATCATAGACTTCGGCGACAACACAATCGATCCTAACTACAGTTCTATATTTCTGGAGTCAAACGAAAACAGCTCGGAGAATATATTCAGCATCCAGTTCATCCCCAACCTTCAGTCTAATGCTGTAATGCAGCACCATGCACCGGGTATCATGGGAGGCTTCAATATTTTAAATCCCCTGGCAAGTTTGATGGAAGCCTACCAGTTCAGCGATGGAACAACTTTTTCCTACACCGATCCACGATACGACTTCCGTGATCTGAGCAAGAACCGCGACCCGCGCCTGAAGTACACGATCTACTATAACAACGCGCCCTTTCGCACCACCAGTTTTATTTCTCATCCCGACTCTGCAGGGGCCTTTGACCAGGTGCAGTCTCCAACAAGGCAAACCACCCAAACAGGATACGCTCAGAAAAAGTGGGTAGATGACAACTTTACGGGGAACCTTCAAACAGCTTATGGCGGTAACCTTGTAATTATCCGCTACGCGGAGATTTTGCTGAGTTACCTTGAAGCCAAACTGGAAGCCGGACAGCCAATCGACCAGGCCCTGCTGGATGCCACCGTGAACCGCGTGCGTGGACGGTCTTCGGTTAATATGCCCAGGTTCACCCAAACAGCTCCTGCTGCCTTACGACCTCTGCTGCGCAGTGAAAGGCGCGTGGAGATGGCGCTGGAAGGAACCCGCCTGCTGGATCTTTTGCGGTGGAAGGTGGCTGACCAGGTACTCAAGGGAGACTTTTATGGACATCCATACCCGGTGAGCGCAAGGGCTATAAGGAAGAAAACGGCCGCAACAGCAGCAGATCCTGCACGGCGTTGGTTTGTTACCAGCAAAAATTTCAGAAAAGGGGTGGACGAATACTGGCCCATACCACTCAATGAAGTGAGTATCAATCCGAAACTCCAATAAAGCCCACATTAAAATACCCCTACGGTATGAAAAGAATAGTACGATCAAGGGTCCTGCTTTTACTGATGCTGCTTGTTTTAAACACTAACGCACAGAACTCAGCGCGCCCGGCACCCCGCAGCGGCACTGCTGCAGCGAGGCCAAATATTATCTGGATTATCACGGAAGATATGTCGGCCGAACTAGGCTGTTATGGATATCCGCTTGTAAAAACTCCCCATTTGGATGCACTTGCAAAAGGAGGGGTTCGGTATACCAACACCTTTGCAACAGGACCGGTTTGCTCAGCGAGTCGCTCGGCACTGATCACTGCCATGTACCAAACCAGTATTGATGCGCACAACCACAGAAGCCATCGCGATGATGGATACACTTTGCCGGAACCGGTGAAACCCATCACAGACTATTTCAGGCAGGCTGGCTATTACACCGTCAGCGGAGAACTGGGGCCAGATGGTATTAAGGGCCCGGGCAAAACAGATTACAACTTTGAATTGAAGAACAAGCCCTTCGACGATACCGATTGGAGCTCAAGAAAAGAAGGGCAACCGTTCTTCGCACAGATGATGATCAGCTGCACGCACCGTGGTCCTATCTGGAGGGGTGCCGTGCAAAAGCATGAGCCGCAAATAGACCCCGATAAAGTGAAGCTCCCGGCTTTCTACCCCAACCACCCGGTTGCCAGGGAAGACTGGGCTACCTACCTCGAGTCGATACAGCTCATGGATTCTTACGTAGGCAACCTTTTAAAGCGGGTAAAAGAAGAAGGGCTGGGAGAGAACACAGTCATTATGTTTACGAGTGACCATGGCCGTTGCCACGTGCGCGACAAACAATTTTTGTATGACGGCGGAATTAAAATTCCTTTCATCATGCACTGGCCAAAACACCTCAAAGCAGGAACCGTTAACACCGACCTGGTGAGTGCCATAGATATCTCCGCCACAGCACTTCATATGGCTGGCGTGAAACTACCGGCTTACATGGAAGGGAGAAACATTGTAGGTTCCGGACTGCAGAAACGCGATCACATTATCGCTGCCCGCGATCGCATGGATGAAACGGTAGACAAGATGCGTTGTGTACGAACCAAAGAATTCAAGTACATCAAAAATTACCTTCCAAACCTGCCCTATATGCAGGCTAATAATTACAAGGAAAAACAATACCCTGTATGGAATCTTTTGAAGGAATTGAAAAGCCTGGGTAAGCTAACGCCCGCCCAAGCCCTTTTTTGTGCGTCTACGAAACCGGCAGAGGAGCTCTATGATATTCAGAAAGATCCTGAAGAATTGGTCAATCTTGCCGAACTTCCTAGGTATGCAAAAACAATGGTGCATATGCGGGGATTGCTTCAAAACTGGATCACACGAACAGGTGATAAAGGACAATATGCAGAGAAGAAGATATGGCTGCCGAAAAAAATCGGCGAAGGCTTTTAGTATTCAACCAGGGCTCTCACGTAGGCCCATCTTGTTTTGGGTGAAGTTTCAAAACTAGGGTTTTGTCGCCGGTCTCAAAAAACGATTAAAGACAAATACCAGTTGACTGTATTGGAATTAAGTGTTGTGATATGAAGTATGGACTCACTCTTTTTGCTTTCCTGTTTCTAATCGGCTATATGCCGGCTTTCACGGGAGCATACAGTGCTGCGACCTATCCGCCTGCAGGAGTGAACACCGGGGGCAGACCCAATATTCTCTGGCTGATTACGGAAGATATCAGTCCTTACCTGGCCTGCTACGGCGACTCTACTGCACCTACCCCCAATCTCGATCGTTTGGCAAGAGAAGGCATCCGGTATACCGGGGTGTATGACGTTTCTGGCGTATGTGCTCCCAGCCGGTCGGCACTTATTTCAGGCATGTATCCTACCTACCTGGGCACCAACAACATGCGTACGCAAATGAACTTTCCGGCAATCAACATACCGGCTTATTCTGTTGTGCTTCCTCCAGAGGTGAAAATGTTCAGTGAACTTATGCGGCGTGGTGGTTATTATTGTATCAACAACGGCAAGGAGGATTACCAGTTTGAAGGTTTACAGGCAGGCTGGGATGACAATAGCAAAACAGCACACTACAAAAACGCCCCGGCGGGAAAGCCTTTTTTTGCGATGTTTAATTTCAACACGACACATGAATCACAAATCTGGTTAAAAAAAGATGATCCCTTATTAGTTGACCCCAAGAAAGTTACGGTGCCACCTTATTATCCCGAATCTCCCGTTGTACGCAGGGATGTTACCCGGATGTATTCTAACATCGTCGAAATGGATCAACAGGTAGGAGAGATGCTGAAAGAATTGGAGCAACGCGGGGCGCTCGAGAATACAATCATCATCTGGCAGTCGGATAATGGCGGACCTTTGCCACGAGGTAAGCGCGAGCTGTATAACACGGGACTTAGAGTACCCCTGCTCATTCGCTTCCCGCATAAAAAGAACGCGGGTTCCGTCGACAATCAACTGATCAGTTTTGTTGATTTCGCTCCAACAATGCTGTCACTCGGCAGCATTAAAATCCCTTCCTACATGCAGGGCAGGGCGTTTGCAGGTGAACAGAAGGGCAAGCCGCGCAAATACATCTATGCCGCCCGCGACCGCATGGATGCGAACTATGATATGGTGCGTGCCGTTGGCAACGGACGTTACAAATATTTCAAGAACTTTCAACCTGAAAAGCCTTACATACAGAACGTTACCTTCAGACTGCAGATGGACCTGATGAAAGAGCTGATCCTGCTCAACGAGAAGGGTGCACTCAATGCTGTTCAAAGACTTTGGTTCAGGCAGTCGAAACCGGTAGAAGAATTGTACGATACCAATACAGATCCATTTGAATTGAACAACCTGATTGCTGAGCCCCGGTATGCAGCCATTGCTAAAGAACTCCGAGCAGAACTATCTCGTTGGATGACCCTTACTGCTGATAAAGGCTTCATCCCGGAACGGCAGTTCATAGAGTCTATGTGGCCAGGGATGAAACAACCACAAACCGCGAGTCCTCTTCTTGCCATGAAGGGTAACAAAGTGGTAATGACTTCATCCACAGCCGGTGCTTCGTTATCCTGCCAGTTGGTAAACGAGGGCGACTCTTTGGACCAAAAAAATTGGCAACTGTATAGCCAGCCTGTAGTGTTGTTGCCCAACCAGGTTCTGTTTGCCTTTGCTGAAAGGATCGGTTACAGGAAAAGTGAAGTAAAGGAACTGTCTCAAAATAAAATGCTTTCAATAACCCGCTAGTTAAATGATGCTAATGAATAAGCCTCGAATTCTTTCTCTGTTTGCAGCAGCTCTTGCCTTTCTCATCTGCAGTAACGGTAATGCACAAACGAATCCTTTGGTGGTGAAGAAAGTTGCCGGTGTCAAGCCCAGAAACGTCATCTTCATTTTATCTGATGATCACCGATACGATTTTATGGGTTTTACCGGCAAGGTGCCAGGTTTGGAAACGCCCAACCTGGACCGCCTTGCGAACGAAGGCGCCCATTTTCAGAATGCTTTCGTCACTACAGCACTATGCTCTCCGAGCCGGGCTTCCATACTAACGGGTCAGTACGCACATACCCATACCGTTGTAGATAATGTAGCTCCCGCTCCTGCAAGCCTGCTTTTTTTTCCGCAGTACCTCCAAAAGCAGGGCTATCAAACTGCATTCTTTGGCAAGTGGCATATGGGAGGCGACAACGCCGACCCGCGCCCGGGCTTCAACCGCTGGGTCAGCTTCCAGGGACAGGGACTCTACTACAACCCAACCCTGAACATTGATGGTAAAGTGGTTCAGTATAAAGACAGCAGCTATACAACGGATGTTCTGACCGACCTTTCCCTCCAGTGGCTGAAAACACAAAAAGGCGACAAACCTTTCTTTCTTTACTTATCGCATAAGGCCGTCCATGCTGAATTCAAACCCGCCAGGCAGGACAGGGGTCGTTACGATAACATCCAGATACAGTACCCTTTTTCCATGTCGCTCACCGCGGGTCCAGACAGCAAAAAGTTTACACGGGGCAAAGTGCAGGTGCCTGCCGGCGGACCGCCAGAAGTGAACTTGAAAGACATTCCTGCATGGGTAAGAGCCCAACGGCATAGTTGGCACGGTGTAGATTACATGTACTACGATGAAATTAAGTTCGATGATTTTTACCAACAATACCTCGAAACTTTATTAGGTATCGACAGGAGCGTTGGGCGGGTGCTGGAGTATCTCAAAGAGGCTGGTCTCGATAAAGAGACCCTGGTGATATACATGGGTGATAACGGTTTTTCCTTTGGCGAACACGGACTCATCGATAAGCGGCAGATGTATGAAGAATCTATGCGGGTGCCACTTCTTGCACGCTGCCCTGCACTCATCAAACCTGGTACAAAAATTAAGGAGCTCGTTCTCAATATCGACATAGCTCCGTCTATCCTTCAGATGGCGGGGTTACAAAAACCCACTCAAATGCAGGGAAGTTCTTTTTTACCTCTGATGAAAGGCGAGCAGGTAGCCTGGCGTGATAAGGTGTTCTACGAATACTTTTGGGAGAATGCCTTTCCGCAAACGCCCACCATATTTGGCGTACGTACCGATCAATACAAATTTATCAGGAGCCAGGGCATATGGGACATCAATGAGCTGTACGACCTGCAAAAAGACCCGTTAGAAGTAAACAATCTCATTCGCAGCCCGCAACACCAGGAGATTGCCAGGGGTCTCAATAATGACCTGTGGACCTGGTTGGAAAAAACAAACGGAACCAGTATTCCGCTCAAAAGAATTCAAGGTAAAAAAGGCGACCATATCTACCGGGGCAGCTGGTGAAGAGAAGAGATTTTAATGCTATTGGCAACTAAAGAAAAAATAAAATGAATTTCTATACGGTCAGGGTGCGGGCTTTTTATGCAGGCTTTTTATTACTGCTGCTTGCCTGTAACGCCAGGGAATCTACCGTTGGGGCAGAGGAAACAAAATTCACTGAGGAGCCGATGGCCTCCACCACTCTTCCTCCAACCAAAATGGTTCTGATAAAAGGCGGCACTTTCCAAATGGGAAGCAACGACCCGGCCTTCGGCGATGCGAAACCACTACACCCGGTTACTCTCGATGGGTTTTGGATGGATGAACATGAGGTGACCAACGCAGCATTTGCTGCTTTTGTAAAAGCTACCAATTACGTCACAATTGCAGAACGGCCGCTGGATCCGAAAGATTTCCCGGGCGTACCGGTAGAAAATATTGTTCCGGGCTCTGGCGTTTTTACACCAACCGCTGAACCGGTTCCACTCGATAATCCAATGCAGTGGTGGAAGTACATTCCCGGCGCCAGCTGGAAGCATCCACAGGGTGGGCAGAGTGCAACGGAGCCCACTCATCCTGCCGTGCATGTAAGTTACCAGGATGCCTTGGCCTATGCCACCTGGGCGGGCAAGCGACTACCGACAGAAGCCGAGTGGGAATACGCGGCCCAGGGTGGTAAGGGCGGTCAGACCTACTACTGGGGATCCGAACTCAAACCTGGAAGTAAATGGGTGGCAAACATATACCAGGGAAATTTTCCGGATAAGAATACAGGTGACGATGGCTTCATAGGGGCAGCACCGGTAAAGTCGTTCCCGCCAAACGCTTACGGTCTGTACGACATGGATGGAAATGTGTGGGAGTGGTGCAGTGATTTCTATCGGGCAGAGTACTATAGCCAGAGCCCTAAAACTAACCCTCAGGGTCCGCCGGATAGTTATGATGCCGATGAACCGGGTGCCGTGAAAAGGGTACAGCGCGGCGGTTCTTTTTTGTGCAGTGATCAGTATTGTATTCGTTACCGCCCGGGAAGCCGCGGCAAGGGCGAAGTAAGCAGTGGCTCCGATAACCTGGGATTTCGTTGTGTGAAAACTGCCGACTCAGCCAGGTGAACGGGAGAAGCTGTCCTGCGTATTTTCAAAACGAAATGCTGCAAGGAGCAGACTAAAAATTCGCAGTGAACCTTAAAAAATTTATGCGCTGCCACCAATCAATGTTCACGCTGCCAAATGTGTTTTTTTGTAACGCGTTGCTGTTAGTTGGTATCTGCGTTTCGATAACCGCCTGCAGTTCTGTTAACCCTTTGCGCAAGCCCGTTAAAGGACTGAATGTATTATTTATTGCCGTAGACGATTTAAATAACGACCTCAGTGTATATGGCCATCCTCTTGTAAAAACGCCGAACCTGGAACGACTCGCCAGAAGAGGTACCACCTTTTCCAGGGCCTACTGCCAGTATCCCTTGTGTAATCCAAGCAGGTCTTCGCTGCTCACGGGCTTATACCCCGATCAACTTAAGATCTATGATCTGACTACAAGCATCAGACAAACCTCGCCCGGAGTGGTAACACTCCCGCAGTTGTTTAAAAATAACGGCTACTATACTGCCCGCGTCGGAAAGATCTTTCACTACGGCGTACCGAAAGATATTGGCACCAATGGCCTGGATGATTCTGTGTCGTGGAACCACAGGGTCAACCCAATCGGACGGGATAAGTTGGAAGAGTCAAAACTCACTAACTTGCTGCCAACCCGCAATCTTGGATCAACCCTTGCCTACCTGGCTGCAAGTGGGGAAGATAGCGAGCAGACAGATGGAAAAGTGGCAGCGGAGGCCATCCGTATCCTGGAGCAAAACCGTAATCAATCGCTTTTTCTTGCAGTAGGATTTTACAGACCACATTCCCCTTTTATAGCACCGCAAAAGTATTTTGACCAATACAACAAAGCGCAGATTGCCTTACCTATCGAACCTGCTGATGACCTCGCCGACATACCTGAGGCGGCACTTAATGTAAAGCCACCCCATTGGGGCCTTGATGCGGACAAACAAAAAGCTGCCATCCTTGCCTACTACGCTTCTATCACCTTTATGGATGCACAGCTAGGGCTGCTGCTGGATGCACTTGATCGGGGCGACCTGTGGAAAAATACCGTTGTTATTTTGTGGAGCGACCATGGTTATAACCTTGGCCAGCACGGTCAGTGGATGAAGCAAAGTTTGTTCGAAGCATCTGCCAGGGTGCCCCTGCTCATTGCAGCACCAGGAGGAAGCAGGGGACTGACCTGCTCGCGCACCGTTGGCCTTACAGATCTGTATCCAACCCTGGCAGACCTTTGTGGTCTCACGCCACCAAACAATCTTGCAGGTAGGAGCCTCCAACCTTTGCTGCGCAATCCGCAAGGTCATTGGGGCCATTCTGCCCTCACACAAGTAGCGCGCGGAAAGACTATGGGCTACAGCATAAGAACCGAAAAGTGGCGCTATACCGAATGGGATGAGGGTCGCGCAGGAGTGGAGCTTTATGATGAGGACCTAGACCCGGGAGAGATTACAAACCTAGCTGGTAAGCCAATCACCGCCGCTATCCAATCAGAATTAGCAGTACTTTTAAAGGAAACAAAAAAGGTTGGGAAACAGCCTTGATATTTTAGGGTTCAAGCCTCTCACTACCATAAATAAATACAACATGTCAAAAAAATTTACGCGTCGTCAGTGGACAATGCTCACGGCAACAGGGATTGCAGGCCTGATGCTTCCTTCCTGCGTTTCATCAAAGAACAACCAGGCCACTGGCACGAACACCGGAAGCCAAAAAGGAAGAGGGGCTGCAGCAGGCGTTGTGCTTGGTGCTCAAACCTATAGCTTTAGAGACCGCTCGCTCGACGAGGCTATCGCGGCCATGAAAGAATTGGGTATTACCAGCTGTGAACTGTGGCAGGGACATGTGGAACCCAAAGAGCTGATGCGTAAACGGGAAGAAATACAACAGTGGCGCACCACCGTACCGATGCAACACTTCACAGACGTGAAGAACAAGTTTGCTGCTGCAGGCATTACAATACAGGCGTACACCGTGGGCCTGCGCGATGCTTCTTCCGACGCCGAAATAGACCGTATATTTCAAATGACACAGGCACTCGGTACCGACACCATCACAACCTCGGGTACCGTGACGGTAATGAAACGCGTTGATCCGGTAGCCCAGAAATACAAAATAAAAGTAGGCATGCACAACCATGCAAATGTGAAAGACCTGAACGAATTTTCTTCACCGGATTCTTTCGCCCGTGCTATGGCAGGCACCTCAGACTATACCCGCATCAACCTCGATATCGGTCATTTTACAGCCGCCAACTTTGATGCTGTTGATTACATCAAAAAGAACCACGAAAAGATCGTTTGCATACACCTCAAAGACAGGAAGCGTGATCAGGGAGAGAATATGGAATTTGGAAAGGGAGATACACCCATCGTTGCTGTACTGCAACTGATAAGGGACAACAACTGGCCAATCCCTGCTAATATTGAGTACGAATACAAAGGCACCGATACGATGGTTGAGATGAAGAAAATCATGGAATACTGCCGCGCGGCTTTGCAGGCATAAGAGTCACTCACCTAACAATTTAACAAGATGACGATTCATCCCGATCAGCCCTCAGGAGGTATCAGCAGACGGAAATTTTTAGAAAGATCGGCTGCGCTTTCCCTGTTCTTTATTGTACCCAGGCACGTGCTGGGAGGGAAGGGGTTTGTTGCACCAAGCGACCGCATCAATATTGGTTTTATTGGTGCAGGAAGGCAGGCAATCAGTCTGCAAAAATCTTTCCTTAGTACCGCCGAAGCCCGAATCGTTGCTGCCAGTGACGTATATGCAAGCAAGGTGGAAAGCTTTGTTGCAGCAGTAAATGCTTTTCATGCAAAAGAAGAAGGCAAAGCCACTTACAATGGTTGTTCCGGTCACGCTGACTTCCGCGCCATTCTTGCCAACAAGGATGTGGACGCTGTCGTTATTGCCACACCCGACCACTGGCATGCGGTGCAGGCCGTACTCGCCGCTGAGGCAGGCAAAGATATTTACTGCGAAAAGCCTTTGTCTTTAACGATTAAGGAAGGGCGTGCTATGGTACACGCGGCACGGCGACACAAGCGGGTGTTTCAAACCGGCAGCATGCAACGCTCCATGCCCGAGTTTCAACAAGCCGTTTCTCTGATCAGGAACGGTTACATTGGCGACCTGACCAACATTAAAGTAAGTGTGGGTGGCCCGCCGGTTCCCCTGAACCTTCCTGCCGAAAACCTGGTTCCAGGTCTGGACTGGAATGCATGGCTGGGACCGAACGAAGCCATCCCTTTCAACAACCAGCTCAATCCGGCACTCGGCGACAAACTCTGGGCGCGGTGGCGCGACTTCAAAGGTTGGGGTGGAGGAGGAATGACAGACTGGGGTGCGCACATGTTCGACATTGCCCAGTGGGCAATGAATACGGACGACAGCGGTCCGGTGCAAATTACCCCGCCCAATGGGAAAGACCATCCTTTCCTGACTTACCAATACAGTAATGGTGTGGTAATGACGCATGAAGACTTTGGTAAGAGGAACGCGATACAGTTTAATGGAACAAAAGGAAGTATCGAAGTGCAGCGCGGCAAGCTCGTAACCACACCCACAGAACTGGCAACCCGCGTGCTCCTTTCCGAAAAGATACAGATCCATAAAAACATCAATCATTATAAAGATTTTCTGCAGTGCATGCGCACCCGTGAGAAGCCCATTTGCGATGTGGAGATCGGACACCGCACCGCAACGGTATGCAACCTCGGTAATATTGCTTATGAACTCAATCGACCGTTGCACTGGAACCCCAGGAAGGAAAAATTCAGGGGCGACCGCGAAGCAAATGCGCTTCGGGGACGGCAATTAAGGAAGGAGTGGTCCATAAGAATTTGATCGATGGGGGCACCTGATTTTCTGCAATGCGCAAATGGTTACAGGCGAGCGGCACAGGTAACCATTTGAGCTTCGCACGCTCTTCAAATTAAAGTCTTTTTGAGTGGTATAACCCGGCTGCATTCGTCTCTTTCATTGTAAGCGCCCGTTCATGCCCTGCTTCATCTGCAATGGCAGTGGGTTTGGGTTGTGTCTCCGCTAAGCTGTTCTCAATCTTAATCCGTTTGGAAGGATGATGCCAGCTGGGGATTCACGCCCTGCAGGGACCTTGGGTTTCAAAAAGTTATTTCGCAAATACGATTTGTCGTGTTGATGGGAATGTTGACAGCGTTCCATATGAGCGCGTTGTGTTACCCGGCGGCACCACACATATTCAATTTCATTGCTGCAGCAGATTTACTTATATGATTAAGATTGCATGTGCATTTTTCGCAAGCCAGCTCATTGGTATATTGATTGGCATCAATTGTATGGCGCAGGTAGTAAAACCAAATGTCGTTTTCATCCTCGCCGATGACCTGGGTTATGGTGATCTCGGCGTCTACGGACAGCAATTGATTCGCACACCGCATATTGATGCACTTGCTAAAAAGGGTTTGCGATTCACCCAGTTTTACACGGGAAGCCCCGTCTGTGCACCATCCCGCTCAGCACTGATGACCGGGCAGCACACAGGTCATACGCCCATCCGCGGCAATAAGCAAATGCAGCCCGAGGGACAGGCGCCGTTGCCTGCGGCAGCTTTTACAATAGCTGAACTGTTTAAAAAAGCAGGCTACGCCACCGGCGATTTTTGTAAATGGGGACTGGGATTTGTAGGCACAGATGGTGATCCGAACAGGCAGGGATTTGACCGCTTCTTTGGGTATAACTGCCAGCGCCTTGCACATGACTATTACCCCGATCATCTTTGGAATAATGAAAAGCGCGTGGAGCTTCCCAATACCGCGACCGAGGCAAAAGTTTATTCGCCGGATCTTATCCAACAGGAAGCACTCCACTTTATCAGCACCAACCACAAAAAGCCCTTCTTTTTATTTCTTTCTTACACCCTGCCACATGCAGGTCTCGACCTGCCTGCAGAAGACAGCATGCTCCAACGCTACATTAAACAATTTCGCGAGCAGCCGGTGCCCCCGGTAACCAGGCCTGCCGGTAGCTTGTACAAGAG
The DNA here is from genome assembly GCA_041745695.1 of Chitinophagaceae bacterium. GTDB lineage: Bacteria > Bacteroidota > Bacteroidia > Chitinophagales > Chitinophagaceae > Flavisolibacter. The sequence goes on from JBGTIL010000576.1 coordinate 24,042, forward strand.
CCAGCCATATCCGCGTGCAACCTACGCCGCGATGGTGAGCAAGCTCGACGCCTACGTAGGACAGGTAGTGGCAAGGTTGAAACAACTGAACATAGATAAAAACACGCTGATCATTTTCGCCAGCGACAACGGACCACATAAAGAAGGCGGAAACGATCCTGCCTTTTTTAAAAGCAACGGCGGGCTCCGAGGCATCAAACGCGATGTGTATGAAGGTGGAATACGAACCCCGCTCATAGCCTGCTGGCCGGCAGTTATTAAACCAGGGGTTAATCAAAAACACGTCGGGGCTTTCTGGGACTTCCTGCCCACCTTTGCCGACATCACCGCACAACAAACACCCGCAGGCACCGACGGCATTTCTCTTTTGCCGGTGCTGAAAGGAAAACCATACACATCACCTGGCCGCTATCTGTATTGGGAGTTTCATGAAGAAGGGGGCAAACAGGCGGTTCGCATGGGTAAATGGAAAGCCGTGAGATTATCGGCGATGAAACAGCAACCGGATGATATCCAATTGTATGACCTCAAAGCCGACCCCGCCGAAAAAACAGATGTTGCCGGTAAAAACAAGGAGCTGGTGGCAAGAATGAAAAACATCATGATAGAAGCTCACAGAGAAATTCCTGAATTCCCTTTTGTATCCACCAAGGCAACGCCTTCCCTCTAGATTTCTAACCCACCTGCCATGATGTACAACCTGCCGATATAATGAGAACTAAGAGCAGACTTCCGGTTGTTTTGTTTTTGCTGGTCCAATTGTTGGGGCTGGCCGCTCCGGCGCAGCAATGGAAAAAAGACCTGCTCACGTATGTCAGCTCTTTGGAAAAATCATCAGGAGGATGGGGCTGGGAAGATCAACCAGATGCGCACATCACACCCAGTTATGCTGCGGTGGGCATTCTCTACCATCTAGATGCCTTGCCTCTTAATCGTACGCAATACATTGCTTTCATGCGCACCCATCATCCCCAGCGGGGCGGGAGCAAAGAAACCGGACCCAGCGGGTCACAGCTGCGCAATCTCACTTACCAGCAAATCCAGGCGATTCTTTGGCTGGGCGGCGACGTATCTGAGTTTAAAAAGGAAGTGGAGGGCTGGAAGTCGCAGGCGGGTAATATCAGCAATTACGAAACACATGGTTACCCGGCTCTTACCCAGGAGGTGATGTCGCCGGTATGCAGATCTTTGCTGAACCTCTCTCCAAACAACAACGCTGACTCCTTCTTGTCTTACCTGACGGCGAACAGGCGCGCCAACGGAAGCTTTAATAATGCGCCCGCTTCGCTGGGCGGTGACGGAAACATCATCAACAGCTTTTGGAGTATTACCGCATTGCTCGCACTGCAGCAGCCACCCACATCTATTCAAAAAACCATTTCATGGATCAACAGCTGCCAGCGGCTTAACGGAGGGTTCACCCACCAGCCCGCACCCTCCATAGGGGTCAATGATGACGTGGCTTACACATGGGCTGCCATCAGATCACTGGTTGCCCTTAAGTCTACCCCCGCACGAAAAGAAGCCTGCATTAAATATCTCTGTTCTCTCCGCAACAGCGATGGCGGTTTTGGTAACCGACCTGGTCTTCCCTCCACGGCAATGGCAACCTACTACGCGGTCGAATCTTTAAAACTACTTGACGGGCTTCCTTTTCTTAACCCGCAGAAAGTGGCACCCCACCCAAAAATGGCAGCCCTAAATTTTGAAGGCTATAAAACTTTCTCTGTGCAATTTGAAGCAAGTGGCTCCGGGAGCCCGCAGGAGGCAGTGGCAATTGCCCGTCGCTTGCGCATTCAACTTTGGGGTGCAAAAAACGCTGCGCCCGGCTGGATAACTGCTGCTCAGTCAGTAGCCGATAAAAACGGAGTGCCCGTCCGTTTTTTCAATTCGTCGGAGCCGTACAACAAGAATGTAATTATTCCGGGCATGGGATCTTTCGGACATATACTCGACTATATTGCACCGGCCGGAACAGTGATACCATTCGGAGACAGCACCGACTTCGAAACCTTGCGGAAAGAGTCGCTCCGGCCCCTGCAACGTGCCAATGGTGGGCTCCTGTTGCAGGTAAGCAATAACGAACCACTTGCCCGTTTGCTCCTCGACGAATCACTTGCTGCCGGTGCTTACCTGGGTATCAGTACTATTCATTTCGGACAGAATTTTTTGTTCTTTCTACCTTACCTGCAGGAGTACCGGCACAGGCTTCCCTTTATCACCCTGCAGGATGCACATGGTACAGAAGCCTGGTGGTGGTCGGGCGAATTGACCAACCATCGTACACTTTTCATCGCCCGCGAACCTACCTATGAGGCATTGATTCATGCACTGAAAAATAATTGGGTCGCTGCAGTCCGGCATGACAGTATCAGTGACTATAAAACCCGGATGCTTGGCGGAACACCCGAGGCAAGGGCGTTTTTCAATCGTGATTCACTCAACTGGGCCTGGTGGGGGAGAGACAGTTCCGTTATCAGCCCGGAATGGGCTGCCATTAGCTTGGTAAACAGTACTGATTCTTTCGAAGCCGACCGACCTTCGCAAGGGCATCGGCTCCGCATCCGATGCCTGTGGAGCAGTGTACGTGAAACGCTCAAAGAGCCCATTGTGGTGTTGGAAGCACTGAGCGTAAACAACACGGCATGCACCGCCCGCCCGGTTGTGATCACCAACAAACGTGGCACCATCACTGATGCTTATTACCTCTGCGACCTGCCACCTGAGCCTTCAGGCAAATATGCAATAAGTGCTTTGCTGAAAAACAGGTATTCCGGACGCACCAAAAATATAGAGACCACCATTTCATCAAAGTGAACTTAACATAGTATGAACACAGTCAATAAAGCCTTGTACTTATTTTGCGGCGCGGCTGCGGTGGCAGCAGGTATAGCGCTCACAGGTTTTAATTCTTTATACACACCTGGAGGCAACCGTGAGGGTACAGCTCCACCGTTGAAGCCCAACATTATTTATATCATGGCCGACGACCTCGGTTATGGTGATGTTGGTTTCAATGGTCAAACGAAAATACAAACGCCCAACATCGACAGGCTGGCAAAAGAAGGAATGATCTTTACCCAACACTACTCGGGCAGCGCCGTATGCGCACCCTCAAGAGCAGCATTACTCACCGGTATTCATACTGCGCATGCGCATATACGTGAGCTGTCTGCCTGGACGGCCAGTGGCAACTCCATCGACCTGTTGCAGGAGGAGGTAACTGTTGCCGAAGAATTGAAAC
>JBGTIL010000577.1:0-5007 GCA_041745695.1 Chitinophagaceae bacterium
AAAGCTGTTGTATAAAAGTGTATCTATCCAACCTTATTCTCCTGCAGCGGGAACAGGGTTGAGCTCGCACGAGTTAAATCAGCCAGGCACCTACCGCAATGTAAAAGATACCAGTGCAACTGTTATGTTTTCACTCGTGGAAAACGAAGCCAGCAAATTCCTGTTCGATCTGGCAACCAAGCCGGTCGCAAAAGCAGAATTGTTTTTCCTTGCCTGGACCACCACTCCCTGGACGCTCCCGTCTAACCTTGGGCTCACTGTTGGCTCCCAGATAGATTATGTGCTGGTCAGCACTTTCAACCCGTATACACACGTTCCCCAGCATATTATTTTAGCGAAAGCCCTAATTGATAAGTACCTTAAGCCAGAGGGCGCGGATGCTGATTTCGCCTCGTACACAGCCGGCTTAGCGAGCCCCGATGTAAAAGCCAGCGCCATTCCGTGGAAGATCGTTGGTGCGTTTAAAGGAAAGCAACTCGAGAATCTTCAGTACGAGCAACTGCTGCCCTTTGCCGCTAATTCGCTGGATAACATTCGATCTATCACACCCGATGCCTCCCCTTTCAGAATCCTGCTGGGCGATTTTGTTACAACGGAAGACGGTACCGGCATTGTGCACACTGCCCCGGCTTTTGGAGCCGATGACTTTCGGGTGGGTAAAAAATACGGCATTGGAATCCTTACACTGGTAGATAAGCAGGGTAAATTTATAGAGGGTGTTGGAGAATTCAGCGGGCGCTATATAAAAGATTATAAAAACGAAGCTGGCTATGCCGACGTTAATGTAGACATATCGGTCGCGCTTAAAAAAGAAGGGCGCGCCTTCCGGATCGAAAAGTATGAGCACAGCTACCCGCATTGCTGGCGTACGGATAAGCCCGTGATCTATTACCCGCTTGATGCCTGGTTTATCCGAACCACGGCGGTTAAAGACAGGATGGTTGAACTGAATAAAACGATCAACTGGAAACCAGCAAGCACCGGAACCGGTCGTTTTGGCAACTGGTTGGAAAACATGGTGGACTGGAATCTTAGCCGCAGCCGCTACTGGGGTACACCGTTACCGATCTGGCGCACCGAAGACGGACAGGATGAAAAATGCATTGGGTCGATTGAAGAACTGAACACCGAAATAAAAAAGGCTTCGCAGATCCTGGGCGGCGATGTAAATAAACACTACCTCCACGACGGAATTCTTGACCTGCACAAACCTTATGTAGATGAAGTGATCCTGGTGTCAGACTCCGGGCAGCCAATGCACCGCGAACCAGACCTCATCGATGTGTGGTTTGACTCGGGTGCCATGCCCTATGCACAGTGGCACTTTCCTTTCGAAAACAAAAGCAAACTTCCCGGACTGCCGGGTGAAACCCTCCGGTTCGGTGAAGCATTTCCTGCCAGCTTTATTGCCGAAGGCGTAGACCAGACCCGCGGATGGTTTTATACCCTGCATGCGCTTGCCGTCATGCTGTTCGACTCGGTGGCTTACAAAACAGTGGTGTCTAATGGTTTGGTGCTCGACAAGAATGGGGTGAAGATGAGCAAACGCCTTGGCAACGTGGTCGACCCATTTGCCACCATAGAGCAGTTCGGCGCCGATGCCACCCGCTGGTACCTGATCACTAACGCCTCGCCCTGGGACAATTTGAAATTCGACCTCGAAGGCATCAGGGAAGTGCAGCGCAAATTTTTTGGAACTCTTTATAATACCTACCAGTTCTTTGCGCTTTATGCCAACGTAGATGGCTTTAATTATAGTGAAACTCCCATCCCCGTAAACGAACGGCCTGAAATAGACCGATGGATTCTTTCGGCACTCAATACGCTGACCAAGAACGTGACTGCAGCTTTTGACGACTATGAGCCCACAGCTGCAGGCAGGCTGGTGGAAGATTTTGTAGACGCTCACCTCAGTAACTGGTATGTGCGCCTCTGCCGCCGGCGGTTTTGGAAGGGAGAATATGAGAAAGACAAAGTCGCAGCCTACCAAACCTTGTACGAATGCCTGGAAACTGTTCTCCGGCTGATGGCTCCAATTGCTCCTTTCTTTCCCGACGAGATCTTTGCCCAGCTAAATGGCATAACAGGCAAATTTCTACAGTCGAGCGTGCATCATGTTGCTTTTCCGATTGCAGATGAGCAGCTGATCGACAAGGCGCTGGAGGAGCGGATGCAACTGGCACAGGATGTTACCTCTTTGATACTTTCTATCAGGAAAAAGGAAAGTCTCAAGGTAAGGCAGCCGCTGGCGAGTGCGCTCATCGCTACTTCAGGAGAATCAGACCTCGTGCACAGCCTGGTAAGTGCGGCTGTTCCGGGAAGCAACAATTCATTTCAACAAGTAGAACTTATTCAAACCGAAACGAACATAAAGCAGATACAGTTTGTAGACATTACCAAGTTGAACCTCGATTTTAAGATCAACCCGGACTTTAAAACGCTGAAATCAATTTTCGGAAAAAATACCGGAAAAGCCGGCGAGATCATCAAAACCTGGGACCAGGAAACGATCCGGCAGCTGAACGAAAAGGGTTCTATCAGTTTTTACGAGGTGGATGGGAACATTGTATATGGTGGAGATCATGAAGGGCTGGTTCCGATGGTTGTGGAGAAAGGAGTGCATGTAAACATAAGTGTTACTGATATTCCCGGCTGGTCTGTCGCTTCAAAGGGCTCACTCACAGTAGCACTGGATATCAACGTGACACCCGACCTCGAGCAGGAAGGTATAGCGCGCGAGTTTGTGAACAAGCTGCAAAAGATCCGCAAAGACAATGGATTTGAAGTTACAGACAGGGTAGATGTGCAGGTGGGTGCATCAAATGGCATAAAAGAGTCATTAGCAAAGTTTAATAATTATATTTGCGCGGAAATTCTGGCAGATAAACTGGAGTTAACACAGGAAATTGACGGTGGCATAGAAATCGACGTTAACGATCATCTATTAAAAGTCATCGTTTTAAAAAAGGGGTAAAAAACCTTATGGCAACAAAAAAAGCAGTTCCAAAAAAAGCAGCTCACCCTGCACAACCGGCTAAAAAAGCCCCGGTGAAAATCGCCCCGAAATCTACAGCCAAGCCCGTTCCTGCCAAATCCGGCAAGGTTGCTCCTAAGCCGGTTGCCAAAGCAGTGGTACCGCCTCCCAAACCGGCATCTAAAAAATCAGTGCCTCCAGTTCCAGCCAAGCCAGCGCCTGCAGCTGCGAAATCCACCCCGGCAAAAGCGCCTGCTCCTGCAAAAGCTCCGGTGGTTGCTAAATCTGCAGCTCCTGTTGCTACTGCCCCGGTCAAGAAAGATCCTGTAAAGGCGGAACCTGTAAAGAAACCCGTCGTAGCTGCTGTATCTACCCAGGAAATTAAGCCTGTAATTAAGCCGCTGGAAAAGCCAGTAGCCAAAAAAGAACCGGTTAAGCCTGCTAAACCTGTTGTAATACCTAAAACGTCTACTACAAAATCGGTCAAATACGAGCCAGACTTTATGAAGTCTGTTTTAGATAAGAAGAAACAGCAACTGGAGTCAGGTCCAACGCAGCGCTATTCTGATTCTGAACTGATTGAGTTCCGCGACCTGATTAACCGGAAACTGGATACAGCTAAGAAAGAGCTCGCCTACCTCCAGGGTCTTATTACCCGGAAAGACGAAAGCGGCGACCTGGATGAAGGCCGTTACATGACAATGGAAGATGGCAGCATGAGCATGGAAAGAGAACAGCTGAGCCAGATGGCGAGTCGCCAGATTCAATTCATCGACCACCTTGAGAAAGCCATCATGCGTATTGAAAATAAAACTTACGGCATTTGCCGTGTTACAGGAAAATTGATCGACAAGGCCAGGCTTCGTGCCGTTCCCCATGCTACACTGAGCATGGAAGCAAAACAAACAATGAATAAATAATACAGGACTGCCTGCAAGGAAACCCTTTTTTTCGGAAGGGTTTTTTTGTGCCCGGCATCAACGCTTGATAGCTACCAAACTTACCTTTACCCAAAATGTATGTTTGCATGAGAAGAGTATGTTGCCTGGTTGCTTTATTCTTGATCGGTATGCATTCAGGTGCACAGGTTGTTTCCGGGCCCATGCTGGGTGCAGTAGAATTAAGAGACGCGCAACTATGGCTTGAAGTAGCACCTTCAGTAAAATCGGTTCAGCTTCAATACTACACTGGCAGTGCCGCCGCCGCCAAAACCCTCCCCTTCAAAGGCAGCCTTGGCAACACTTTCAATCCAATTACTTTTACTATTGGTGGGCTGGAACCCAACACCTCTTATAATTACCGGTTTATAATTGATGGTAGATTGCAGCCTCAAAACGGTGTGTTTACTACAAAAGAGCTGTGGCAGTTTCGACGCCCTGCCCCCGACTTTTCTTTCTTAACGGGTTCCTGCGCCTACACTAACGAAGCTGCTTACGACCGACCCGGTAAGCCATACGGTGGCGACTCCTCTATTTTTCAAACCATGGCAGGTGAAAAGGCTGCTTTCATGCTTTGGCTTGGAGATAATTGGTACACCAGGGAGGTAGATTACAATAGTCGCTGGGGATTGTGGTACCGGGCACAGCATGACAGAAAGGCTCCCGTGCTACAGAAGTTTTTAAAGGCCATGCCTCACTACGCTACTTGGGATGATCATGATTATGGACCGAACGACATTGGGGGTAGCTATATATTAAAAGAAGAAAGTAAGCGGGTATTTGATGCTTACTGGGCAAACCCTTCGTCTGGGCAAACCGGTGAAGGTGTTTATACCATGTTCTCTCATGGGGATGTAGACCTTTTTTTATGCGACGACCGCTGGTGGCGTAGCTCCGATGACATGGCAGACTCCGTGAACGGCGCCCCAAACCAAAATAAAAAAATGCTGGGAAGCAAGCAAATGGACTGGCTGCAAAATTCGCTGCTGCATAGCAGAGCCACTTTCAAGATTATAGTAATGGGAAGCCAGGTCTTAAATCCAAAGTCACTGAACGACAAACTGCTTTCTTTTCCTTTCGAATACGATCAGCTGG
>JBGTIL010000578.1:0-6544 GCA_041745695.1 Chitinophagaceae bacterium
GAGAAGCAGTTCCTGAAAACATCAAAGAACAGCTGATTGTAGAATTGTATTCAAAGTAAGGCAGTGAGGCAGGACATCCGTTGATGCGGCTGACCCTCATTCATCAATCCTTCTTTCAATTCAATCCCCTGTAGCTATCAAAAGCTGGCAGGAAAAGTACCGGAGCCGGTAACAAAAAACAAACCTTTAAATCTGAAATAAGCAAATGGCAATATTAAATTTTCAGAAGCCTGATAAGATCGTTCTGCAAAAAGTAACAGACTTCGAAGCTCAGTTTGAGTTTCGTCCGCTGGAGCCTGGTTATGGTGTAACTATTGGTAATTCGCTGCGCCGTGTGCTGCTTAACTCTCTTGAGGGCTATGCTATCATAGGTGTACGCATTGACGGTGTTGACCATGAGTTTGCAACGATCAAAGGTGTTTCTGAAGACGTGGTTGAAATCATCCTGAATCTTAAGCAGGTTCGTTTGAAGAAGGTGGTTGACCACGATGTACAAAACGAAAAGTTGACTCTTTCTATAAAGAATCGCGCAGAGTTCACTGCCGGCATGCTGGGCGAGGGCACACAGTCTTTCCAGATCATGAATCCGCAGCAACTGATCTGCACACTTGACCCTTCCGCGAAACTTGATATTGAGATCACCATCGGAAAAGGTCGTGGCTACGTACCAGCCGAAGAGAATAAGCCTAAAGACGCGCCCCTGAGTTATATTCCTGTTGATGCTATCTATACACCTATTAAGAATGTAAAGTACACCATCGAGAATACAAGGGTAGAGCAGCGTACAGACTATGAAAAGCTGGTAATGGAAGTAACCACCGATGGTACTATCAACCCTGAAGAAGCTGTAAAACAGGCAAGCCGCATACTGATACAGCACCTGATGATCATTACGGACGAAAACATCACTTTCGATAACAAAGAAGAGAAGAAAGAGGATATAGTTGACGAACAAACATTGCAGCTCCGTAAGGTTTTAAAAACACCTTTGGAAGATCTTGATCTGTCAGTGCGTGCATTCAATTGCCTGAAAGCAGCAAAGATCAACAGCCTGAGTGAACTGGTTCAGTATGAGCAGGAAGACCTGATGAAGTTCCGCAACTTTGGACAAAAGTCTTTGAGCGAAATTGAGCAGGTGCTCAACGAAAGAGGGCTGCATTTCGGTATGGACCTCAGCAAACTCGGCATCGACAGAGACGATTACTAAAATCTTCTTTCAATTAGCAAACACAGCTTTGCCTTTGGGTAAAGTTTATTTCAAAAGTAGGCTGCAACTCCTTGACACGGTGCAGTCGAATATTTATCACAAAGGTCTGGCAGTAAGCACGATTCAATTGTAAAAATTGTATCGGATCTTACTTCCATTCTTTCAAACAAAAACGTCATGCGTCACGGAGACAAACAAAACAACCTGGGCAGAAAAAAAGCCCACAGGGAAGCCTTACTAAGCAACCTTACCTGCCAGCTGATTCAGTACAAAAGGATCGTAACTACACTGGCAAAGGCAAAAGCACTGCGTATCTATGCGGAGCCTTTGATCACTAAATCGAAGGAGAATACGACGCACCAGCGCCGTGTTGTGTTTTCTTACCTGCAGGACAAAGAAGCCATCAAGGAACTTTTCGGCAGTGTTAGCGAAAAAGTTGCAGGTCGACCAGGCGGATATACCCGCGTTATAAAACTCGGCGCCAGACCGGGCGATGCAGCGGAAATGGCCATGATAGAACTGGTTGATTTCAACGAAGTTTACGGCAAAGGACGCCAGGAGAAAAAAGAAGGCGCCAAAAGAACACGTCGTGCAGGTGGAAGAGCAAAGAAGCCCGCCACTGATACGGCAACAGCAGGGCAGCCCGACGGTACCCCCGCCCCCGTGCCACCGGCTACTCCCGAAGCAACAGAACAACAACCTTCATAAACTTATAAGTTGGAATATCTCTTTAAAGGCATCTGTTAACAACAGGTGCCTTTTTTTGCCCGCGATCTTCCGGGGGCTTGGCAGAAATCCTTTTTCTTTGCAGCATTATTTAAAGCATGGAACAGAAAACAGCGTTATTGGTTTTGGCAGATGGCTCAACTTTTTGGGGCAAGGCTTTTGGCGCCGTCGGCACAGCCGGTGGCGAACTTTGTTTTAATACCGGCATGACCGGATACCAGGAGGTATTTACCGACCCGAGTTACTACGGGCAGGTAGTGATCATGAACAGCGTGCATATTGGAAACTATGGCGTGAAAGCCGAAGACGTTGAGAGCGATGCGGTGCAGATACGGGGCCTCGTAGGGCGTAACCTGGAAGAACTTTTCTCCCGCCGCACTGCAGAAGGTTCGTTAGATGCCTACCTGAAAAAGCAAAACATCGTAGCGATTGAAGGCGTGGATACCCGCGCGCTTGTTACCAAGGTACGCAGCACCGGAGCCATGAACTGCCTGATCTCTTCAGAAATCCTGGATGAAACAACGCTTAGAGCAAAGCTTGGAGAAGTGCCGGATATGTCGGGACTAGAACTGGCTTCTGTAGTGAGTACCGCCGTGCCGTACGAAGTCGGTGACCCGGCTTCTAAGATCAGGATTGCTGTGCTGGATTATGGTACCAAACGAAATATACTTTCCTGTATGGTGGAGCGCGGTGCTTACGTAAAGGTTTTCCCTGCCAAAACAAGCATTGCAACATTAAAAGACTTTAATCCTTCCGGCTATTTTATCTCAAACGGACCCGGCGATCCTGCAGCTATGGGCTATGCAGTGGATACCGTAAAGGAAATTTTGCAGGAAGACAAGCCCACATTCGGGATCTGCCTGGGACACCAGCTCCTCGCACTTGCGAACAACATACCGACCTTTAAAATGCACCATGGACACAGAGGTTTAAATCACCCGGTAAAAAACCTCGTTACCGGCCGATGTGAAATCACTACCCAGAACCACGGCTTCGGTATCGATGCGCAGGCTGTAAAAGCCGCGGAAGGAATAGAAATAACGCATGTAAACCTGAACGACCATTCTGTCGAAGGAATCAAGATCAAAGGCAAACCCCAGTTTTCGGTTCAATACCATCCTGAGAGCACACCGGGCCCGCACGACAGCCGCTATCTGTTTGATGACTTCATTGCCCTGATCGAAAACGGCTCCAGGTAGAACAATAATGGCACACTCCATTCATGGCTATGAAGGAGGAGCCAGCTTTGGGTTTGTTGGCTCAAAGAAACGAATGCAACGAGCAGGTTGCCACGGAAATCAAAGAAGGCTGTAGTGGCGGTTACACCAGCTGCAGCTGTGGAAATGAGTTTTAATTAGCGGTAATTCATTTTTCTGCACTGTTGTGAGTGGTTTACTTTCGTGTTTATGAAACTAGCAATCATCAATGGCCCCAATCTGAACCTGCTTGGGAAAAGAGAGCCTGGCATATATGGTAATCAAAGCTTTGATGACTTTCTCCAGGGCTTGAAAAGCAGGTATCCGGATATTGAATTTTATTTCAATCAAAGCAATCTCGAGGGCGAGTTGATTAATCAGCTTCAGTTGGTTGGTTTTACCCACGACGGCATCATCTTAAATCCCGGGGGCTATACCCACACTTCTGTTGCTATCGGTGATGCTATCGCCGCCATCACAACCCCTGTAGTGGAAGTGCACATCTCTAATGTTCATGCACGCGAGGAGTTTAGAAAATTGTCATTTGTGTCTGCAAAAGCCGTAGGCTCAATTTTTGGATTAGGACTAAACGGTTACGAGCTTGCCGTGCAGTGGTTCATAGCAAGGCAAAAGCAATAAACTCATTAGTCCGGTTGAGCTTTTATCTTGTCATCTTTGTTAACCAAGGCAAGACTGTCTGGTTCTTACTTAACCTTTTTTTGCACTTCGTCTAATTTGGCAACGTATACACTGCGCCCGTGTGTGCCCAGCACAATTTCGTTATCCCGTGCCTGAATCACAATATCATGAATGGGTACAGAACGGGGTAAGCCTGCGTTCCAGGCCATGAATGACAATCCTTTATTGAGACTTACATAGAGCCCTCCGTCGGTGCCCACATAAATGATGTTTTCATTTTTTGGGTCTTCACACACTACATTGATCGGTTCGGCAGGAAGGTCCCTGCCGATGGTATTCCAGGTAGCACCATGATCTTCGCTGACATACAAGTAAGGCGAGAAGTCATCAAAACGATAGCCATTAAGTGCAGCGTACACCTTGCCTTCTTTGTAGCGCGATGCCACTACGCGGCTCACCCATAAGCCCGCTGCGAGTGCTGCATCTCCTGCTTTTTGGGGCTTGTTACCAATTGGTTGCCAGCTGTAGCCTGCATCTTTCGACACGTGCATATTTCCATCATCTGTACCTGTGTACAACAGTCCAAATCGCAGGGGCGATTCGGCAATAGTAGTAATGGTGCCATAGGGGACGTCGCCGGGCTTGCCTCCCCTGGTGATGTCTGCAGTCAGTGGCAGCATGGTGTCGCCCTTATTGAAAGAGCGATATAGTTTGTTGGCTCCAAAATAAAGGATGTCGGGGTTATGCCTGCTGAGCAAAATGGGTGATTGCCAGTTGAAACGAAGCGGTTTTTCGCCGAGAGCGTGCCGGGGTGTAATGCGCCGCGTACCTTCTTTTGTGAGCCTGTTGGTACGGGAGTACTGGCCGAACTGAGAGCCATAATAGGTGGTCAGGTTATCTCTTGGATCTACCTGCACCTGCATACCATCGCCGCCACCGATATTTTTTTCCGAGCCGTCTGCGAGCCCCAGCCCCGAATTAGCAAAAGCGCTGCGGGCAGTAACAGAGGGAAAGTACCATACACCATTGTCCTGCAGTCCGCCATATACATTGTACGGCTTTGCTTCATCTACTGTTATAGCATAGAACTGACCAACAGCAGGTGTGTTTGCTTTAAACCAATTGTCGCCGTTGTCGTAGGTGATATTAACACCGCCATCGGTGCCGTTTATAAGATGACTGTCTCGCTTAGGATTGACCCAAAGCGCATGATGGTCGGCGTGAACGCCTGCCTTATCCATATTTTTCCATGTCTTTCCCCCATCTACAGATAGCTGTGAAGAAAAGCCAAGCGCATATACTTTATCGGGATTATACGGTGATACATAAATTTTGGCAAAGTAGTATCCATAGGTGAAGAATATAGGTATTTCCTTTTCATTGGTCTTGCGCCAATTCGTTCCACCGTCGTCACTACGGTAAATTTCTGCACCGATGGGTGTTCCTTCAAAGCCTGTATTTACATAGAGGTAATCGTAAAGCGAGTTAGGTTTTAGAGCGTTGGAAGCGATCAGTGCTTTAACGGTCTGGGCTGAGTACTGTGGTGTCAGGCGGTTGCGCCTGAGCAGTGTATCCAGTTTACGATCGTTGAGCTGTGCGAACTGTTGCAGGGATAGATTCTTCAATTGATCCAGCTGGAGGGTAGCCGTGTCTTTCCTGGCAGTGTCGGGTTTTGCTTTTTGATTATCGAGAATTGCATAAATGATCTGTGGATTCTTTGGATATACTGCCAGGCCTATTCGTCCAAGAAAAGATCCCGCGGGGAAGCCTGAGCCTGCGGCAGTAATCAGGTTCCAGGTGCTGCCCCCATCTATGCTCTTGTAGATGCCGCTTGTTTTGCCCGCCTCCTCAAAATTCCAGGCAGTGCGCGTACGGTACCACACCGCCGCATACAGTTCCATTGGATTTTGTGGGTTGATGTCCAGGTCAACCGCGCCTGTGTTTTCGTCGATGGCCAAAGTGTGTGTCCATGTGGTGCCACCATCCGTTGTTTTAAACACTCCGCGTTCTTTATTGGCAGAATAGAGGTGCCCTAATACGGCTACCCAGGCAGTATTGGTATCTGTGGGATGCAACTGTACTTTTCCGATGTGGTGGCTTTCCGGTAAACCTTTGTACTGCCATGTTTTTCCTTTGTTGTGGCTTATGTAGACGCCTGTACCTGCATAAGAGGAGCGGCTGCTGTTCACCTCGCCTGTGCCAATCCAGATGGTTCCGGTTTTCCAATTCACGGCAATGTCACCAATGCTAATAACATCGGCGCTGTCGAAAACAGGCGTGAATGACTGCCCGTTATTGGTGGTGTGCCAGAGCCCGCCACTTGCATAGGCAGCATAAAATTCTGTAGGGTCGTCGGGATTCACATCAAGGTCGTCAACTCTTCCGCTCATCACTGTTGGACCAATATTGCGAAATGAGATACCATTGAGCGTAGACCTTTTCTGCAGTTCCTGCCTGCGCTCGAGACCTTTCATTCGCTCTGCCGCCGGTGTTGCCTTTGTTTGGGCAACGGCTTGGTTTGCTGCACCTCCTGTTAAAGCAATAAGAAAGACAAGAAGAATGGAACCAACTTTAGTGATTCTTTTGCACTTCTGTTGCGTCGCACACTTGTACTGTTGTAATTTTAAGCAGCTTATCTTTCTACAGGCCTGGAGCATTGTATTCATTTTATCAGTGGGCTGTTTTTTCTTTTTATATGTCCCGTTTTCAAACTTACTAAACTATGCGTTACCTTATAATTCTTCTTCTTGCGATTTCAACTAACGGCTTCGCGCAG
>JBGTIL010000579.1:0-8604 GCA_041745695.1 Chitinophagaceae bacterium
ATCGTTTATCGATAAACTTGTTATGTTTGTAATGAATAACGTTGTTTATGCGGACATTTTTTCCAATATGGCTGGATCGTGTATTAATCGTTCTTGGACTTGGAGCTTTTGTTTTCTTCTCTCTGTTTTTTGTGGTATCAGAGCTGAACGATACCGAGGCCATTATTGAGACACCGGTATCGAAAGTGCAGGGGAAGGCCGACACATTGCAAAGCTTTGCCCAGGCACTTATTATTGGCTCCGCGAACCTCCGCCTTGCGCGGCCATCTCCCGAAATGCGTTATTTAGCTCCACGCACCGTCGTCGATCCCATGTATTCGTTACTGGTGCTCTTTAGCTCCGTTATCATTTTTATTTTCTTCTGGGACTTCTCCTATCGAAAGCCGTTCACCGGTAAGGCGCTGCTCGGTCTGAGAGTTGGTGCTGCGTTTATGCTGATTTTCATGATTGCTAATTTTTTCCGGCACGATTGGTTTAGTGAACAGGTAGTTCTGCTTACGAAAGGGGAGTTTGAGTACAGAAAGCCTTTTCCCCTCACGTCGCCTGAAGGCATTTTATTTATAGTTCTTATAAGGGTCTGCTGGATATTTAAAAAAGGGATTGATTTGCAGACCGACTTAGATCTAACGGTTTAAACCATGCCCATAGTTGTTAACCTTGATGTGATGCTGGCAAAACGAAAAATGTCGCTCACAGCGCTCAGCGAAACCCTCGGTATAAGCATTGCCAATTTGAGTATACTGAAATCCAACAGGGCGAAGGCAGTCCGTTTTTCAACGCTGGAGGCTATCTGCAAAGCATTGGACTGCCAGCCAGGCGACATCCTGGAATACATGACAGTAAAGGATTTTAATAGGCTGATGCGTTCTGCGTGAACGTGCACTGGGCGGTGCTATCAAATTACTACCATGTTAGCCACGTCTGATTCGATTATGTCATTTCCTTCTTCCGGGTCGTAAACCACTGGAACTGAATCAATAATATAGATGATATTCTTGTGCCATTCTGCCCGAAAGAACAAATTGGTAATTTAAAAACGAGAAACGCAAGCAGTATTATTATTTGTTTCATGGATTCGTTTTTCCTGTTCTTGAGTACACGTACATATATGGCATTGACAAACCCTAATGAAGAAGATTGCCAAACTCGTATTCAAAGCTCACATTGTCAAGCGTTCAAAATGAACCCTTGCTTTTTCTACAACTTGATACTGAGAACGGATCACGCCATCGTCCCAAGTCTTATCACCATACTAAATAATAGTGAGCAGCATTCTGACAGGGAATTGCACAAATATCTGCCTACCTGGTGCGATCCATTCAAAGTAGAAGCCAACCCGTTTTCACACTCAATCATTTGACCGCTGCCCAGCTGAAAACCCTGTCTTTTCGCGTAACGGCGAACTTATGCACGTCGCTACCTACGGCATTAATAATCACCATGTGATTCCGTCCACCTACACTTAAATCCAGGGAGTCGATCTCGATACGGCACGCGTTGGGAGCCGTGACCGTGAAGGAAAACAAATGCTTGGAACCAAAAAATTCAAAATAGCCATCGTCCTCGGTGACCATATTAAAACTGGAGGTTGTATCCTGCTTGTCTTTAAGCGTCACCACGCACCGCACGCAGGGTTTTATTTCTGCACCTGCTACGGCTTCGGATTTTACAAACAACTGTCCTGAAAAATGTAAATTGACATGACTGTGATTCGCTGTTTCGAGGTGAGCCAACTCCCTGATCTCCGAACTTGTGTGCGCTACACCCGGCTGTATTTGGGGCACCTGCTTTCTGTTGACTACACCCGAAGGTCTACGAGTGGCGCAGGAGAGAATCATCGACGTGCATAAAACGGAAAGGATACATCCATACAAAACAAGCGTTCTTTTTACGGGATTATTAGGTCTATTCATACAGTATGATTTTCCCGCTTACCAGCGGCTGCCCGGATAAAGTAAGAATTAAAATTCGCATAACTAAATCTGCTTGCGCTTTTTTGGCGATAAGCCATATAGTTGAAGCAGGTATCTATGTTTATTATGGCTTGTATGTAGCCCGCCAGCGTTGCAAAACCTCCGTCATCGAACATCTTCCCGCAATTCAACTTTATAACCTGAGGCAGACAAAGATTGCTGCACCCGGGAAAGCTGCAGAGAGGGGAAGTTGTTTTTGCATAATACCGGCTTATGTATATATTTATTCAGGGGAATCAGCAAACGCTCGATCACTGAAGTCAGGGGAGAAACAGGTAAATAAAATGGAACAATAAAATGCCGGTTACTGTATGGAGCTGAGAAACACATCGCTCCTTTTTTCTCAGCTGGAGCAACTGAAGGGGCATATCCCTAACCAGGAAGTATTGAAAGACTCTGTGTCTAAATCATCGGTGGGCTGGCACATTGAGCATACCCTGCTAGCCATCAATCAGGTAATAGCAGCGGTAAAGAGATCAAGCCCGCGTGACTATAAATGGACTTTCAATTTTAATCGTCTTTTGGTACTCACCTCTAGAAAAATTCCCCGCGGTCGGGCGCAGTCACCCAGTTCAGTCCAACCAGGTGCCTTTAATATTCAAACGCTCAACACCCATGCCTATGTCACGGGTGAGCAACTCAAAGAGCTTGCTACCATTAAGGAAGATAAATTTTTCAAACATCCTGTTCTTGGGAAACTGCGCCTGAAGGCAACTGTTCGTTTTCTTGAAATTCACACCCAGCATCACCTGAATATTATTCGCGACATTCTGCAAGCTTCCGGTAAGTCTTAGAATAACGTATTGATCTGCTGGCACAGCATGGAAGACAAGCCCGATTTTCCATTCAACTTTTATTCCACCAGTAAGTACACTTCAACACTACAGCGCGATTCCTTACACCAAAATTCTCTGGCAGGTAATTATCAGTATAAACAATAAACAAATCGGAGGCAGGTTTGTAGCGCCACTGAAAACGGCTATTTAAATTGATGTTTTTCGTTTGCTCGTTGTATTGAAGAAAAGTAGAGAAGAAAATCTTGTTGGTCAATGTTACATCCACCTGAGTGCCCACCAGCCAAAAATCAGTTTTGTTCCAGGGTGCAGACAACAGGATCTTATTATAGCTTGTGTTCAGCAGTATTTTAACGTAGGGCTGGAAACGGTACCCCACTTCACTCGCAATATTCAACCTGCTACCCCTATTATAATAGCCTCCGTACCGCGAACTAACTGAAAAGGTAAACACGCTCTGCGGTTTAGAAACGAACTCCGCCAGCACATTGGTCCAGTTGTGCTTCGTTCCCCTTGCGAGTGTGTCTTTGCCGGAGTTGGTAGGATCAAAGGGTCTCAAAAGTTCAATATATTCTTTTACAACTCCTGCAGAAAGCACGCTTTGCTTTCGAAAGTTGAGCGCATAAACAGCGAGGTTACTGTTGTCAGTTTTGCGCAATGCTTCCGTGAAATAATAGATGCTGCTGAACCTGGGCCCATGGCTCAGAACCTTGCCGCCTTTGGGAAAAATGAGTAGGGCTCCCGCGGGGTTGATTTTAAAGAAGCCTGTTCTGGGTACAAAACCTACCTCGGCATTATAGTTTCTTCCCACGTATTCTTCCTGTAAAAGAAAATTCCATTTTCGGCGGCTGTACTGGATGTGTGCAGCCTGTACAGCATCGCGACCACGCTTGTCGGGTGAGAACGATTTTAGCACGAAGGCCTTCCCGGTCCATACATTGTTAGAAGAGGCAAGGTTATACTCGATACCTGCGTTACGGTTGTACCTTGAATAAGTTGGCTTCAGGCTGTCGCGGTTGGGATGGTAATTCACCGATTCTTTGTTCACAAACAAAACACCGATACTGGAACGGGAAAAGACCTTTTGCTGCAGAGACACGATTGCAAAGTTCTGCGCCGGCAATGCCCGATCGGTTACCTTATCAGTCTGCAGGTCCATAACGCTGATGCGTAGATCTTTATTCAGCTTTCCACTCAGGCGGGCACCAGCTTGTATGGGAACGCCAAGGCCTATGCGCCGTGAAAAAAATGGTCGGATGGTATTGTAGCCGAATCCTGCAAACAGATCTCCGTTCTCCAGGAAGAATTGCCTGCGTTCCGGAAAAAATAATTCGAACCGGTCCAGGTTGGTCACCTGGCGGTCTACTTCTACCTGCGAAAAATCAGGATTGATGGTAAGGTCCAGGTTCAGCGAGGATGTAACCGCGATCTTGACATCGGTACCGATCTTTTTCTGAAACTTTACAGGCGTTCTTAGTTCATGATTCTTGCTCAGCCCGGTGAGTACATAAGGTATGACCGAGAGATTGGTACCCGCATCCGGTATGGCCGTGTCCCAGATCAGGCTGCCTGTGTAAGCTAAAGAAGCCGTAGGGAACTGCCTCGGAACCGGCGCCCAGCAAGACTTTTCGGTAGTTTTTAAATCAAGCCGGCTGAAATTAATGCCCCATTTCTGAATGCCTTTTTTATAGCGTATGGTGGTAAACGGAAGCGCCATTTCAAATACCCATTTTTCCGGATCGTTTTTTACCACCGACACCCATTTGTTATCCCAGTTCAGATCAACGCTGCTGCCGCCCGACATTGTTCCATCCCACTGGGCTCCGGCGGCATTGGCTCCAAAAGAAAAACCATTGGTTTGATCGTCGAAAGGGTCCATGAAGACAAGGAAATTATCGTTCTTCCCAAAAGAAAAATCGCGTCGAAGCGACTCTACGAAGTAAGGTCCCGGCACCGCATTGTAACAGGTGGCGATCAGGTAAATATTTTTATCGTCGTAGGTCATGCGCACCTCTGTACGCACCCTCGCAAAGCTGGTGTCCATGGGCAGCACCATGAAAAAATCTTTTGCCACGCCGGCGCTTTGCCAGGCTGCTTCATTCAGCACGCCATCAATTACTACCGGCAGCGTGGTTTTGTGAATAGGAAGCTGGTACGATTCATTTTTTTTCTGGGCGGTGGCTGATACAATGGATATCGATAACAAAATGCCCAGGATGAAACGTAGCAATGTCATATACTTCTGTGTGATTCAGTAAATTCGGACCTACCTCAATTTTGTTTTCCCGCCCCCTGCGAAAGGCAGGACAAGAATAGATTTTTTTTCGCGCACCTGCCGGTTTTTACTTTGAATTCTCAAAAATAAAGTGTGCTCAAAGAAGCTGTATGTTGAAAATCTGCGCACTGCACCGGGCAAATTGTTGGTCGATGTTTTTCAGCGCCGGAAACGTTTGGAAGGAACAGACATCCTTTTCTTTATTGCAATTTGATCTGTGAAGGAAATAAAGCAAACCCGTGGTTAAGCCTTACGCCGCAAAGTCGAAAGTATGCGTACAAGTGAACTGATATCCAGGTTACGCAATGTTGCTTCACTGCCGATGCAAAGAATTAGGATCACACTCCTTTTTTATATATAGTTTTGAGACGTTTATCTGACGCCTTCAATGAGTTTCCATTTCCGACAGCGTGCTCATTTTTTGCACTTACCGTGGATTGAACAGGCGAATCAAAACACCGACCTGGAATTCAAACCATCACCCCGCGAAATTATTAAACTGCTGCCACCGTGCAGCAAATGAATGACTCCGAAACTCTAATATCAGTAATATACCGCGCATGAAAAAAACGATACCTGCTATGTTCTCCCAGCCCGGCTGGAAAAGTTTAAAACACCTGCCTCTCTTGCTTCTACTTTTGTTTATTACAGTGGCGTCATTTGCACAGGAAACGCGGGTTACAGGACGCCTCACAAGTGCCACCGGTGAAGCGCTGGCCGGAGTATCGGTAACGGTAAAAGGCACCACAACCGGAACTACCACAGATACAGAGGGGAACTACAGCATTACGGTACCCGGACCAAACACAGTGCTCGTTTTCAGTTCTATTGGTTATGCTTCCCGGGAAATGAGGGCCGGAACCTCGGGCTCTTTGAACATGACACTCACCGCTTCTTCAGCACCTGATTTGGCTGAGGTAGTAGTTATTGGTTATGGAACTGCTTCCCGGAGAGATCTTACCGGCTCTATCGCTAAGATATCAGGTAAAGAAGTGGCTGATAAACCCAACACCAATCCGATAGCTTCCCTTCAGGGAAAGGTAGCAGGCCTCTCTGTAATTAATAGCGGAACCCCGGGACAGGCTCCGGACGTTCGTATCCGCGGTACCGTTAGTATAGGTGCCGTGCGACCGTTGTACGTTGTAGACGGTATCTTCAACGACAACATTGATTATATCAATCCAAACGACATCGAATCGATAGAGGTTTTAAAAGACCCTTCTTCTCTTGCCATCTTCGGCGTTCGTGGTGCCACAGGTGTAATTGCAATAACAACAAAAAAAGCTAGGGCCGGCCAGGTCGTCGTAAACTTCAATACCAACTTTGGCTTCAAGCAACTGGTAGATAAAATTAAATTGGCCAGCGGCGAGGAATTTAAAATGCTTTTCGCAGAGGAACGCGCCAATAATGGTGTTACAGCGGCCTACGACTTTGGGGGACTCACTGCCAATACAGACTGGATAGATGCTGTAACAAGAACCGGCAAGTTCAGCAACAGCAACCTGAGCATAGCCGGAAGCACCGAAAGGAACCGGTTTAATTTTGGGCTCGGATACACGCTGGACGAAGGAATCATTCGCCACGAGAAACTCCGCAGAATGCTGCTGTCACTTGGCGATGAGTTCAAGGTTAACAAGGCTTTGAAACTTGGTGTGAATTTGAATTTTTCGCGCCAGCAAAATCCCTATGATGCCACCTGGGTATTGGATGCTGCCAGAAAAGTTATTCCCCTTGTTTCGGCAGATACAAAAAGATTTTTGGTAAGAAACCCCTACGGAACAGACAGCCTCAATATGGACCTGTACTCTGCCCTGGACGTTGGCTTGCAAAACTCAGGCGTTGTGAACCCGCTGGTGCAACTGGAGAATGAGTGGGACAAAACCAAAAGCATTGAATACCGTTCGGTAGGCAGTGTTTTTGCTGACGTTGCTTTTCTCCAAAACTTCACCTTCAGATCTACCGTGTATGCCGACATCAGCACCGTGAACAGACGGCAGTACGTGCCTCTTTATTATGCTTACAACCCTCTCACCAACCGGCCTGAACTCTACAGCCAGAAGACCAGCGTGAGCGAAGACGACCAAACCTACCGCAAGTTCCAACAGGACCACGTACTGAACTATAAACGCAGCTTTGGTGATCATGGAATTACAGCCACCGGTGGATTTACTACCTATTACTTTGGAAACTTCAATCGCTCCGGTCGCGCCAGCCAGGCAGAAGCTCCGGGCTTGCCCATCCCCAACGATCCGCGTTTCTGGTACATCAATAATGGCTTCCAGGATCCATCGAACACTTCGGCTTCTTCCGGTCAAACAGAATATTCTACTGTCTCTTACCTGGCACGTGCCCTCTATAATTACCAGAACAAGTATTTCCTGAACGCTTCATTCCGGGACGACGCTTCCTCGAGAATTCCAGAAGCTAATCGCCACCAGCAATTCTGGGCCATCGGTGCAGCCTGGGATCTGACCAAGGAGAACTTCATGCAAAGTCAGAAAACATTCGACTTCTTAAAGCTGAAAGGTTCGATAGGTGTTTTAGGTAACCAAACTGCCTCAAGGCTGGATGGCAGCCCACTTAATTATCCTTTTTATCCAAGCCTGCGCACGGGCAACAACGCGGTGTTCGGAACCAACGTATACACAGCTGCCGATATCGAATATATACCCAATCCTGATCTGAAATGGGAAACCGTAGCTGCAAAAGAAGTTGGCGTTGAATTAAACGCTTTCAACAACCGCTTGCATGTGGAGGCTAATTACTTCGACAAGACCACCAAAGACCTGCTGACCTATGTTAGCCGGGCTGAGATTGGTTTAAAAGATGAGTTGGTGAATGGTGGCAGCATCCGCAACTGGGGGCAGGAGCTCACAGCCAGCTGGAGGCAGACTTTTTCGGCTGACCTTACGTTGAACATAGGTGGTAACATTACCTTCCTGAAGAACGAAGTTCTTTCCCTGAGCAGCGATCTACCAACAGGCGTCTTGATCCGTGGCTTCCAGAATAATGGTAGTGCTGAAAGCAGAACCTTGCCGGGCAGCCCGATTGCTTCCTTTTATGGTTATGTTGTAGAAGGCATCTACCAGAGCTATGCCGACATTCTGAAGTCGCCCGTTGCTTCTTCACTTGGTGCCTACCGTCCCGGCGATTTTAAATTCAAGGACGTAAATGGAGATGGTGTTATATCTGCAGATGACCGCACGGTGATTGGTAACCCAACGCCTGATTTCACCTACGGAACCTCGATGGACCTGACCTATAAAGGATTTAGCCTTGGCATCGACGCAACAGGTGTTTTCGGAAATGAAATCTTCAGAACCTGGGGATCACTGGAATCGCCTTTTCAAAGGGTAAACTATTCCGGAGATAAAATCAATCGCTGGATGGGGGAAGGCTCTTCGTCTTTCGTTCCCCTTATCAGCCAGGCAGACAGGTTCAATTATAATGGCTCTACTTACAACATCGAGGACGGAAGCTATTTCAGGATCAGGAACGTGCAAATCGGTTACAACTTCGGACGTAGCCTCATCTCCAGATTTAAGATTAGCAATTTCAGACT
>JBGTIL010000580.1:0-10286 GCA_041745695.1 Chitinophagaceae bacterium
GTATGTTTCTCGACAAT
The DNA here is from genome assembly GCA_041745695.1 of Chitinophagaceae bacterium. GTDB lineage: Bacteria > Bacteroidota > Bacteroidia > Chitinophagales > Chitinophagaceae > Flavisolibacter. The sequence goes on from JBGTIL010000580.1 coordinate 18, forward strand.
GAAGTGTACAGCATGTACCTCCGCTACATGGGTAAAGAAGAGATCAAAACAAAGTATGGCAAATTCAGGGCTATCAAAATAAAACCGCTCCTGCTCAAAGGCGTTTTTGAAGGTGGCGAAAAGATGAACGTCTGGGTTTCTGATGATGCCAATCGCATCCCGCTGCGGGTGGAAAGTCCGTTGTCTGTTGGCAGTGTAAAAGTAGACATGATGGGTTACAAGAATCTCCGTCATCCACTTACCAGTTTAAAAAAGGTTCGCTGATCTTCTTTTACGATTTTGCATTATAATAGCTGGTTTCGGCAATAAGCACGTGAAAGTAGCCGCTTGGGTATACTTTGTTGTTTTGCCCTAATTTCAGGCTTCAAACATCCTCATGGCTACAAAGGAGAAGGACACCACCATACCACCGAAGGAACACCTTTACCTGGAAGGACCCAAAAGCAGGAGCTACGAATTATCATTTGCCTGGAAGGTTTTTTATGAACTCATCACCGCCATCCGCACCCTCCATTTCATTGGACCCTGCATAACAGTGTTTGGTTCTGCCCGCTTCAAAAAGGATCATGAATATTACAGGTGTGCCGAGGAATTTGGTAAACAGATAGCTGCAATCGGTTTCACAACCATGACAGGCGGTGGACCGGGTATTATGGAAGCCGCCAACCGCGGGGCTTTCGAGGCAGGAGGTGCCTCAGTGGGTTGTAATATCAAGCTGCCGTTTGAGCAGTCGCACAACCCCTACATGCATAAGTGGATGACCTTTAATTTTTTCTTTACAAGGAAAACCATCCTGATAAAATACTCCTACGCCTTCATCATCATGCCTGGCGGCTTTGGAACCATGGATGAATTGTTTGAAACGCTTACTCTCATACAAACAAAAACTATTTCTGGTTTTCCGATAGTGTTGTTTGGCAAAGAGTTCTACGAACCCCTGATGGATGTGATGCACACCATGGCAACCAAAGGAACTATTTCGGAAGACGACATGAGCCTCGTGCTCCTCACCGATAATGTAAAAGAAGGGATGGATCATATTAATAAATACCTGCAGGCTAATTATACTATTAAACCACGCAAGCGGAAGTGGTGGCTTTTTGAAAAAAAGTAACAGGACTAAAAAATCAGAGCCGCATTGATGGAGGCGATGACTGATAGAGAATTAATAATCGGCAGAAATTAAACTTAAAAAAGAATGAATATTAAGGCTATCATATGGGATCTCGGAAATGTATTGATTGATTGGAATCCGAAGTATGTTTTTGAGGAACTAATACCCGACGAGCTGAAGCGGGCGCACTTTTTTGACCATATCTGTACAATGGAATGGAACGAGAACCAGGATGCAGGCTACCCTATTCAGCAGGCAACAGAGGAACTTGTGGCGCTGCATCCGGAATGGAGAGAATACATTGAGGCTTATTATGGTCGCTGGAAAGAGATGCTGGGCGGACCCATCGACGACACGGTAACACTGTTCCGCCAATTGAAGGAGCAGGGTCGTTACCAGTTTTACGCACTCACCAACTGGAGCCATGAAACCTTTCCTGTAGCCCTTGAGCGCTACGATTTTTTACACTTATTTGATGGGCGTGTAGTAAGCGGTGAAGAAAAATTGCGCAAACCCGACCCGCGTTTTTACCAGTTGCTGCTCCAACGTTATCAGCTGAACCCGGAAGAAGTTTTGTTTATAGATGATAACCTGCGCAACGTTCAGGCGGCCGAAGCTTTGGGCATCCGGAGCATCAGGTTTGAAAGCCCCGTTCAATTGAAAGCAACGCTGGAACAACTGGGCATTATGTAATGCGATTTCCTGGACGTATTTTACGGCAAAACAATATAAGTGCAAAACCAATTAACCGTAGAATCACCAGAGACACATCTTTTCAATGACGAGGAGATGAGCTCCTATACAACAGCCAGCAACGGGCAACGCTTTCTCAACCTGCTGATAGACACAATTATCGCTCAATACGGGTTAGGCCTGCTCAGCGGCGTTGCCCTGGTGAGTGTGTGGACAGCCGTGGACGAAACAAGCGCTTACAATTACCTTGTTGAAGGCTCTGTCTCTTTTACCTTTATCAGCCTGTTTCTTAGCCTGGCTATCAACCTGGTTTACTACACCTGCAGCGAAAAATTATTCAAAGGTTTCACGCTTGGGAAATTGATCACCGGTACACAAGCCATCAGAACTGATGGTCTTCCACTTACCTGGAGAAATGCATTGCTGCGTACGCTGACGCGCTGGGTACCATTTGAACCGTTCAGTGCCATATCCAACAGTCCATGGCACGATCGCTGGACAAGTACGCAGGTGATTAAAAAGCGATAGCCTCTTTGATAGTAAAAGTGAGCTCGATGCAGGCATTTATTCCAGTACCGGCCTGAGCCATCGCTCTGCCTCTTCAAAGGGCATGTTCTTGCGGAGTGCATAGTCTTCCATCTGGTCGCGCCCGATCTTTCCCAGTCCAAAATAATGGCTTTCAGGATGGGCAAAATACCAGCCGCACACTGAAGCGGGTGGATTCATAGCCAGGCTCTCCGTAAGTTCTATACCAATTGATTCGGTGACATTCATCAGTGAGAACAACTTTAGTTTTTCCGTGTGATCGGGGCAGGCCGGGTATCCGGGTGCCGGGCGAATTCCCTTGTATTCTTCACGGATCATCTGCTCATTGCTCAGGGTTTCGTTATGCGCATAGCCCCAGTAGTTAGTACGTACTTCTTTATGAAGGCACTCGGCGAAGGCTTCTACAAAACGATCTGCCAATATTTGCACTAGTATTTTATTGTACTCATCGTGCTCCGCAGCAAAGCGGTCTATGTGCTGACGGGCTCCGTCAATGGTGACTGCAAAAGCACCCATGTAGTCTGTGGCTTTGCCGTTGGAAGGTGCTATGAAATCAGCCAGAGAATAACTGGGCTGTCCTAATGCCTTTTTCATTTGCTGGCGCAGGCTTTCGAGCTGAACTTCGCCTTGCTCCGTTTGCAGGGTGATGGTGTCGGCGCCGTTGCTTACGGCCGGCCAAAAGCCGATCACGCCTTTCGCGGTGTACCAGTCTTCTGCGATAATAGTAGCTACCATTTTCTGCGCATCTTTATACAACCGTGTTGCCTCCACGCCAAAGATCTTGTCGGTAAGTACTTCCGGAAAGCGCCCGGGCATTTCCCATCCAATGAAAAATGGTCCCCAGTCAATGTATTCAGCAATGGTTGCAAGGCTGTAGTTGGTAAATACCTTTACACCGTCCACTGCAGGCTTAACGGGTTTATATCCTTTCCAGTCGAAGCGTTCCTTAATCACTACTGCTTCTTCATAAGGAATCAGGATCTTATGTTTTTGTTTATTGAGGAACTGGTCGCGCAGGGTCGCATACTCACCTCCTGTTTGCTTCAAAAAAGAATCTTTGGCTTCTTTATTCAGCAGGTTACTGACTACCGTAACGCTACGGGAGGCATCCAGTACATGCACCACGCCATTGCCATATTCGGGTGCTATTTTCACGGCTGTATGGGTGCGTGAAGTAGTTGCACCGCCAATGAGCAGTGGGATCGTCATGTTCCGGCGCTTCATCTCCCGGGCTATGTGTACCATTTCATCCAGCGAAGGCGTAATGAGCCCGCTGAGTCCTATCACATCTACTTTTTCTTTGATGGCAGTTTCCAGGATCTTATCTGCGGCCACCATCACACCCAGGTCAATAACATCGTAACCGTTACAACCCAGCACCACACCCACGATATTTTTTCCTATATCGTGTACATCACCTTTAACGGTAGCCATCAGTACTTTGGCGGCGCCTGCTGTTTCTTCATTGGTAGTACCTGCAAGCAGGTGGGCGGCGCGGCGGTCTTCTTTTTCCTGCTCTATGTAAGGTGTTAGGATGGCTACTGATTTCTTCATTACCCGGGCGCTTTTCACCACTTGCGGCAGAAACATTTTTCCGCTACCGAACAGGTCGCCCACTACGTCCATGCCCGCCATGAGCGGACCTTCAATTACATCGAGTGGCTTGGGGTATTTCTGTCTTGCCTCTTCTGTATCGCCATCTATGAAATCCGTGATACCGTTTACAAGCGCGTGTTTCAGCCTTTCCTCCACAGACGTGGCTCGCCACTCTTCGTTCCGTTTTTCTTCTTCCTTACCCTTGCTGTTTACTGTTTCGGCAAAGCTCACCAGCCGTTCTGTTGCGTCTGCCCTTTTGTTAAGGATCACGTCTTCGCAGAGTTCTTTAAGTTGCGGCTCAATAGCGTCATATACAACGAGCTGTCCAGCATTTACGATGCCCATGCTCATACCTGCATCGATGGCGTAATACAAAAAAACCGAATGTATGGCTTCGCGCACATGGTCGTTGCCACGGAAAGAAAAGGATACATTGCTTACGCCACCGCTTACTTTGGTGAGGGGCATCTTTTGCTTGATGATGCGGGTTGCTTCAATGAAGTCTACCGCATAGTTGTTGTGTTCTTCAATGCCCGTTGCAATGGCGAAAATATTTGGATCGAAAATAATATCCTGTGGATCGAAGCCTACCTGTTCGGTGAGGATTTTAAAAGCTCTTTCAGAGATGGTGACCTTTTTTTCCAGTGTATCGGCTTGTCCGTTCTCATCGAAGGCCATCACGATCACCGAAGCCCCATAGCTTTGGCAAACCACCGCCTGCTCCATGAATTTTGCTTCACCCTCCTTGAGTGAAATAGAATTTACGATGCACTTTCCCTGTACGCACTTCAATCCCGCTTCAATGATCTCAAACTTGGAGGAGTCGATCATGATGGGTATGCGTGCAATGTCTGGCTCGGCCTGCAGCAGGTTCAAGAAATCCGTCATAGCCTTCACGCCGTCCAGCAGGGCGTCATCCATATTGATGTCGAGTATCTGGGCACCGCTTTCTACCTGCTGACGGGCAACAGAGAGGGCTTCTTCGTACTTGTTTTCACGGATCAGCCGGGCAAATTTTTTAGATCCCGTTACATTGGTGCGCTCGCCAACGTTCACGAAATTCGATTCCGGACGAACCGTAAGGGGCTCGAGACCGCTTAGCCGTAGAAATGGTTTGATTGTATTTGCTTCGCTCATAAATTTTTTTTGGAACCACGGAGGCACTAAGGCACAGAGTGGCACAGGGTCACAAGATCATTCGCTTAATGCCATTTTTCATTAAGGGTACGTGGAAATTCAAAATATAACCCAGCCTTTTATTCGTTAGTTTCAGATAGCTCAAAAGTTGTGCTTCCCACACTACATGAGCAACTTCCTGCGCTTTCAGTTCAATAACAATGAGGTCTTCCACCAAAATGTCAAGCCGAAGCCCCTCATCAATAACCAGATTATCATAAAATATAGATACGCATTGTTGTTTTGTATATCTGATCCCTTGCTTTGATAATTCATAGCAAAAACACTTCTCATAAACGCTTTCTAACAAACCTGGACCAAGCGTTTTATGTATTCTCACGGCGATGGTTACAATCTGTTCGGCTAACCATGTCTCTCGTTCCGATAAAGGACTATACCCTGTGAACCCCTGTGTCATCGTGCCTCCGTGGTTTAATACCCGTGGTTTAAAAAATCATCGTTTCAACCACCGGTAGCGTCCTTGGTTTTAAGCTGCGTACGCCTTCAGCTATATGCCTGATGTGATCGGGGGTGGTACCACAGCAGCCGCCAACAATATTTACAAAACCTTCCTTCGCCCAGTCTTCAATAAAATGCGCCGTCTCAGCCGGTTGCTCGTCGTATTCACCCATGGCATTAGGCAGTCCCGCGTTGGGATAAGCAGAAGTATAACACGAAGCGATGCCACTCAGTTCAGCTACGTGCGGACGCATCTCCTGCGCACCCAGGGCACAATTTAATCCGATGCTCAGGGGCTTTGCATGCATCACCGAAGTGTAGAATGCTTCGAGTGTTTGACCGCTCAGTGTGCGTCCCGATGCATCAGTGATGGTACCGCTGATCATCATGGGCAGTTCAGCCTGCCTGGTGTCGCGGAAATATTTCTTGATGGCAAAGATGGCCGCTTTGGCATTTAGTGTATCGAAAATGGTTTCTATCAGCAGGAGGTCTACGCCTCCCTCTACCAGTCCGCTTACCTGTTCGTAATAAGCTTCTACAGCTTCATCGAACGTTAACGCACGGTAACCGGGGTTGTTCACGTCTGGTGAAAGCGATAAGGTTTTATTAAGTGGACCAATCGCCCCTGCTACAAATTTTGTTGGCACCCCGCCACCATTTGCAGCCGCCGCAGCGGAGCGGTGCTCGTCCACAGCGGCGCGGGCAACGCGGGCAGCAGCCACGTTCAGTTCGTGTGCAAGGCTTTCCATCCCATAGTCTGCGAGTGATATCTTTTGCGAGTTGAATGTATTGGTTTCAATTATATCGGCTCCCGCAGCAAGGTATTGTTTGTGAATTTCCTTGATGATGTTGGGCTGCGTCAGGCACAACAGGTCGTTGTTTCCTTTTACATCGGAGGGCCAATTGCTGAAGCGTTCGCCGCGGTAGTCGGCCTCTTCCAGCTGATGCCGCTGGATCATAGTGCCCATAGCGCCATCAATGATCAGTATGCGTTCCTGCAAGGCTTTGTGAATATCTGTCATGGTTGCCAAAGTATAAAAAATAGCGGAGAGTGATCGGGTGTGCAGCAATTACTAATCTAAACGATGGGAAACAAAGGAGAGGAGTTTCTTACGTTTATTAGTTCTGAAAAGCCGAACAATAAACAAATCCGCTGGTGAGGCGCAAAGGTAAGGGAAAAACAGCCCGGTAAAGCGCCTTACAACAACCCCTGAAGTAGCACTAAAAGCCAGTACTAAAAAGACGCGCACAGCGGGGGGAATCTCAATGTGGCTTTACGGAAACAGGCTTACGGACACTTGCCGGTAACCTGACCTAACGGTTGGAAACATAATTCTCAATCGGAAGCCGGTTCTGCAAGCTCCGGGCAAGCGTCATCTCGTCGGCATATTCCAGTTCGCCGCCAAAGGCGATTCCGCGTGAAATGGTGGTGACCTTAGTTCCTGCAGGCAATTTTTTTTGAATATAATAGATAGTGGTATCGCCCTGGATCGTAGGACTTAGCGCAAAGATGATCTCGGTGGTTGCTTCAGTGTGTACCCGGAGGGCAAGCGTATCAATGTTGAGTTGTGAAGGACCAACACCGTCCAGTGGTGAGATAACACCACCCAGCACATGGTAGGTACCATTAAAACCCTGGGTGCCTTCGAGCGCAATTACATCGCGGATATTTTCAACCACGCAAATCATGTCCTGTTTGCGTGCGGTATTAGAACAAATTGAACAAACATCCCCATCCGATACATTATGACAGCGGTTACAAAAACGGATCTCACTGCGCATGCGGCTCATCACTTCGCTGAAATGGCTCACTTCGTCCTGTTCCTGCTTCAGCAGGTGTAACACCAAACGAAGTGCAGTTTTGCGCCCGATACCCGGCAGTTTAGCAAATTCATTGACCGCGTCTTCCAGAAGCACCGAAGAAAATTGCATAAGGGTAAAGTTACAGAAAGCCCACTGGCTAAACACTTGTAAGGATGCTGAAGAAACTATGAACGGCGCACCCAAATTTGATGGAGCGTATTAAAAACTGAATTGAGGAGTAAATACTGAGCGGATTTATTGCAGAAGACGGGTAACGTTATAAGGCAACTTCTTTTTGTCCGAGGCGTTTCATCACACGCACATGCGATGCTACTGCTTCGGTCATTTTGCTGTAATAGTGATACGGTATGTTGAATTTGCGGCACTCAGCTCTTACAATACGGCTAATGGCTGGATAGTGCACATGGCTGATACGGGGAAAGAGGTGGTGCTCTACCTGGTAGTTAAGCCCGCCCACGAACCAGGAAATCACTTTATTGCGGGGCGCGAAATTAGCGGTAGTCTGCAATTCGTGCACAGCCCACTCTGCATCTATTACTTTGGCTTCTTCCCCTGCATGAATAAAGTTGGTCTTTTCTACTACGTGCGCTAATTGGAACACCACGGATAGAATGGTACCCATGGTAACGTGAACAATCAAAAATGCGGTTAACCACGGTCCCCAGCCTACAAGCACAATTGGGATGACAGCGTAAAACACCAGGTATAATGTCTTGCTTACCCAAAAAATAATATGGTCGCGGGTGGTCATTTTCATCTCGGTAACTACTACTTTTTTATTAAAGTACTTAATGAAATCTGTCATGAGCAGCCACAGGATAGTGCTTAATGCATACAGCACAAACATGTAAATATGCTGAAAACGATGCGCAGCCACCCACCTTTGGGTGGGCGCCATCCGAAGGGCAGGATTCTTGGCGATGTCGTCGTCAATCCCGTCAACGTTGGTGTAGGTATGGTGTACAACATTGTGTTTTACCTTCCAGATAAATGAATTGGATCCTAGGGCATTCATGGTGTAACTCATCAAATTGTTCACCCATTTCTTGCTCGAGTAGCTGCCATGACAAGCATCGTGCATTACATTAAAAGCAATAGACACCAGTGCCAGCCCGAGCAAAAAGCTGAGTGCCACACCGACAAACGCGCTGTAACTGCCGAAAAGCAAGAATGTATAAACGGCCAGGGCAAGGGGCACAAGGATCAGCGTCTTCAGGTATAATTTCCAGTTGCCTGTTTTTTTTACACCATTGGTAATAAAGTACTGATCAACTGATTTTTTCAGTGAGGGATAAAAAATCCGTTGCGTATTATTGAAGCTTACTTTAGCCATTTGCGCCCGTTTAAAATGCTGCTGCCAAATGTAGGAAAAAATGCGTTTGACAGCCCGGCAAAACTACATCAAAAACCCAGCACCCGCTGCTGGCTGGGCTAGTTTGGCATACGTTTAAGGGAAAGGCACTCCTGTGAGAAATGCTGCCACAGTCAGCTATTTCAGCCGAGCCCGGCTTCCTTCCTTACTTTTGAAAAAATCCCAACATGGACCTGCAGATAAATGACGAGCATGAGGCGGCCGTGGCTATTCTTTTTTCCTGCGTGCTGCATAAGAATAAAAACCTTACCCAACCGCAGGTAGAACAACTCTCGCGGATGCTGGTACTCTCTTCCCGGTTTAAAGATGCGCCGCTCAACGAGCTCACAGTGAAAGCACTGTCACTGCAGTCGGTTTACGGAAGTAAAACGGTGATAGAAGAAAGCGCGCCGCTGGTAGCAGACGATTTTAAAGAGACCCTGTTTGCCATGACCTGCGAAATGATGACCACCGAAGGCCAGGTAGACGAACGCGAAAGCGAGATTATCGCCCTGACCGCTTTAAGTCTGGGCATCACCATGGAGGTAATGAAAATGATGCTTACTACCTACCTCGTGCGCAACCGCTGGAACATCAAAGTAGTAGAGGACGATGCTTAGTGCATACCCTTGAAAACGCCAGCCCCTTGAGCTTAGGCGGCTTTTTCCATGGCCCTCCCAATAAAGTAGCCAATCACCGCTCCTCCTATCACTGCGAGAGCAAGTACTCCGTAATTTTCGCCAACACCGAACCAGGCCGTGAGCAGTGCCAGTACGGCGGTTAGCAGGGCCCAGATTACCCGGCCCTTCACGCGCTGACTGGGTGGTATGTCGGCAGGTGTTTTATATTCGTGGTGTCCGGCGCGTTTGCGACTTTGGGGCATAGGTAAGTTTTGCAAAAGATACAGAAGTTCGGTGCTGTATCCATGTACAAACATCATTTTTAAAATTGAATGGTAAATGGCAGCTGTAAAGGCGATGATTTTCGCAGCCGGGCTTGGCACCCGCTTTAAACCCTGGACCGATAAGCATCCCAAAGCGCTTGCTGTAGTAAACGGCCAGTCGCTCCTGCAGCGCAACATCCTTTACCTGCAGGCCTACGGTATCAGGGATGTAGTGGTAAACGTGCATCATTTTCACGAGCAGGTGATCGAAATGGTTCAGAACAACCGCGGATGGGGAAGCAACGTAATCATCAGCGACGAGCGCGATGAAGTATTAGAAACAGGGGGCGGTTTGCTAAAAGCCAGGCACCTACTGGGGAGTGAAACCTTTATTACGGTCAATGTAGATATTCTTACAACACTGAATCTCACAACACTACTTACCAGTCACAAAGAAACAGAGGCTGCTATAACGCTTTGCACTGCCGACCGCGACACGTCGCGCTTTTTGCTGTTTGATACAGACAACCGGCTCTGCGGCTGGCGAAATATTAAGGAAGGCAACAAAACAGAAAGGATCGTGATTCCAAAAGAGCCTCTACAACAAAAAGCCTACAGCGGCATCGC
>JBGTIL010000581.1:0-3730 GCA_041745695.1 Chitinophagaceae bacterium
ACTATATTAGGATGCTGTCAAAGTTAAGGAGTACGTTCCTGGATGGCAGAGGGTAGCCGCTATCTGCGAGGCCAGTCAGCGCGGCAGCTCGCAAACATTTTTGTAAGCACCATTTACTGCACAGCGTTTTCTTCGTTAAAACAACGGCTAATTCGAGCGGATCATCGTTCCTTTCGACCCAGGCATTACAAAATAGTGTTGGAGCTTACTTAGTAAGCTTTTGACACAGTCCAGTTTGCAATGGCGCCGGTACGACATTATTTTATGCTGACCTGTTTAATGTGCTCTCTCCCGAAGAAGATGGGGAAATACATCATTTCCGCTTTTGCCGGATTTAAGTGATACTTGCCCGTGAAGCGAGGTAATAAGGGGATCGTAAATGTGTAAGCACCCTGCTTGAGACTGCTGCAAAAAAGGCTTACCTTATTTTTTAGGTATTCTCTATGCACTTCATTATTGGAGGTAGGTTGCGGTTTATCCTTGTAAGAACACCCGGCCGGTATGGGTATCTCGATCATTACATAATCAGCATCTCCTTTAACGATTACCTGGACCTTGAGGCTGACTGGCTCGCCTGCTTTGAGAAAAGTTGAAAGCTCGCCACCCCTATCGAAAGTGGTGTGTACCGCAAAAGCGCCTGCTACAGCAGCAGGCAGCCTATTCCAACTTTGCTGGAAGGCTGTGAAGTAAACGGGCAAGTCACCGTCTTTACGGACAACTAATTGCTCCACACTGTCAAGCTCTTTGTGATAGGGGAAGCTGTTAATCACTTTCCCCGGCTCATTCGACAGCGATAAGGTTGCGGCTCTCGGGCTTTCACCGTTTACCAATAAATCAGGAAGTATCGTTTCGAGGATCAGGCTGGATTCGTAGGTATTGCGCCACTGGCCGTCTTTTCTTTTCTCCAGGAAATAGTTACGGATCTTTCTTAAGGTAGGCGCGTGATCATTCTCTCCTCTCAAAATACGATACACAAGAAGGGTATTCTGGATGGCATTATCAAAAAACTGATAACCCTCTTCGCCCCAGTACATATTGCCAAAAAGTGTATGATTTGCTTTGGCTACCACCGTATCCATAGACACTTGCATGCCTACTTTTTGCTTTAATTCTGTAAGCCGCAACCTATCATAAAGCAGCATTTTGTCGACACCTTTTTCCAGAGAATCGATATAGCTTTTGTAATTCACCTTAGCATTCAACTGCTGCAATAAATGCAGTGACAGCAGCTTATCCCTGCCACGGTAATTTTCCATGTTGAACACCAGGTTGTCTACAATACCCTGCCGGGGCAAATTGATTTTATACCCTGCACTCTCTGCCTGTAGCAATGCCTCCACGACGTGTAGTGATATCCATGGGGCAGGCTCATTGTTCATCCACCAGCCCCATAGATTGCCTGTTTTATTATTACTTAGTTTGGTAATTAGATCAATTATTACTTTTTCTTTTTTAAAGTCTTTTTTTAAAAGCAAGCATATTTTCTTCTGGCATAACAATGCCTTTAACTTAGAAGCCAATTGTTCATTACACAAGTATTCATAGCGGTGCAATTTTTCTGTTTCCTCCAGCAAAACCGGTAACAAGGAGGCTTCTGCATGAAGCGTAACCGGGCCCAAAGCGGGATCTAATTGTACAGTGAAGGTTGTATCCGTATCCAGTGCTGCAAAGAAACCGTTGGTTTCCATTACGCCCTGCTGGTAAACAGGTATAGCTCGCTCTTCTCCATCAAAATAGCCTTCTTCTTTCTGCACTTCCAGTAGGAACCGAACAGAATCGGCGCTGGCTGCTGTGAATGAAACCGTATCGATAAAGGCGTTCTGAAAATGCAGTGCTCCTACTTTTATGAGTCGGTCATTGATTTTAAATCTCCTTGTCAAACTGAGGCTATCTGAACCATAGTTCATTATCTTGCCAATTACATTTACACTATCACCTTCTGTAGCAAATTGCGGGATGGAAAGGTTGGCACTGATTGGCTTGAAAGACCGGATCAAGCCTTCGGTGTAGCCTGTACGCTTTTGACCGGCAATCGCAATCGCATAGGTACGCCAGTTGGTAATATCATCTGGGAATGTGGTAGTAAAGCGCACCTTGCCCTCAGCGTCAGTTCGTAGCGTAGGTTGCCAGTAAGCACCATCCCTGAACCGTCTGCGCAAAGAATTTGAAGATCCCGGACCTGATTCCTCCCCTGGCAATGTTCCCGGATTTGCTTTACGCGTTGTAATCAGGAAAACGCCATTTGCACCCCTGGCTCCATAGAGTGCCCGGGCGACATCACTTTTCAGCACTGTCATGTTGGTTAGTAAAGCCGGATCCAAATCATTAAGACTGCCATCATAAGGTATACCATCAATAACGATGAGGGGTGTAGCACTGGCAGCCTGGGTCGAAGCACCTCTGATCATTATTCCCAATGCGCTTCCAGTCAACCCATTATCCAGGGATACCGAACCAGTCAATGATCGCTTCGCCAGAGTTCCATAGCCAGTGACAACCACTTCATCCAGGTGATTACGGGCCCTAAGCAAAACAGCATTGATTGACCCTTCAGTAATGCTTCGCTCAGTTGGTGCATATCCAACCGATTGAAACACTAACGTTCCTTTTGAAGGTGCCTGTATCTTGTAATAGCCACTGGCATCTGTTGACGTGCCAAACTGCGTTCCTTTAATGGTTATGGACGCACCGGGCACCGGATTGCCACTGTCGTCCATCAAACGTCCGAAGATGGTGTTATTGAAAGAACTTGCATCCAGAAAGCCTGAGTTAAAACTTTCTCTGATCTGATCTAACCCTTGTGTAGCACCACGGCTGGAGAGTTCCCGCTTCCGGATTACGTCAGATAATTTCCTGCTAATGCCATCTGCTGGTTTTATCAACCCAGCATTTATCAAGTAATAATTCACTCCATTTTTCCGGATGATCACACTGTCCTTTATTAAATAATTGTCGTCCTTCAAGAGAATGAGTAATTTATAGGAACCTGTTACCAAGGAACCAAGGTCGCGCGTATTACCCTTGTATACACGAAGAAAGTCAGTGTCTTCGTGGCGGAATAAAAAGATGTTCTTAACAAATATTTCCTGCTCCTGCTCTGCCTTTCGAATAGCTATTTGGAGCGTTCCGTTGCCTTTCTTAACAATTACTGGATTAATAAACAGATCGCTATTTGCACTTCTGTCGTCCAGATAATTTTCCCAAAGGCTGTCAACTTCCTGAGTTGTTAGGACAAGATCACTAAAATTATAGGCAGTAGTTTGCTTAGAAAGCGTTTTGCTAACGTGAGCTCTTAAATTAATTTGCTTTTGCTTAATTAAGCCCTCGCTGATTTGATATAGATACCCTCCTTCCACTTCAAATGGCTGTCTGAATGCATCCTTCACCTCGAGGTTAGCCATGTTCGGCAACAGCGGTCCTACAACTTTAACTGAATTGTACAAATGGTAGGGATAACCAGGAAGCACGAAGAAGTTGTCTCCCTGCGCAATAAAACTCAGTCGTTCACCATAATTATTGCTGATAAGGATCGTGTATCTGGATAGCAGTGCCCTTTCCTGTGTTGTCAACGTATCAGGCGCTTTTTGCACAGTTATGAACTTATTTGAACTGTCTCCATTAATACTAATAATGGTTTTGAATCCAGCAGGTACAACAAGGTCATTCAGTGTAATGATGCGGTTATGAGTGCGTATGCGCAGGCTGTGTTTACCTGGAGCAACCTTGAAGC
>JBGTIL010000582.1:0-3267 GCA_041745695.1 Chitinophagaceae bacterium
CTATTATGTACAAGGAAATAGTATAGCGATGTCAATTAATTTGAAAAAAAATCTTAATTTCCTGCTATGCCCAACCGCCGCCGTTTCATACAACGAAGCTCCGCCCTCATTGGAGGTACTGCACTTCTCTCCGCCCTCAACAATCCTGCCTTCGCTATTTTTAAAAACTCGTTCTCTCCGGCTGCGCAAATAAATGTCGCCGCCATTGGCATCAATGGAATGGGCTGGGCGAACGTGACGGCGGCATTGAAACAACCGGGCGTCAACCTCGTGGCCTTGTGCGACGTAGACAAAAATGTATTGGATAAAAGACTCGGTGATCTAGCCAAATTAAATGTAGACGCGTCGAAGGTGAAAACCTATAGTGACTACCGGAAACTGCTCGAGCAAAAAGATATCGATGCCGTCATCATCGGCACCCCAGACCCTTGGCATGCCTTAATGATGATAGATGCCTGTGAGGCAGGCAAAGACGTTTATGTTGAAAAACCCGTTGGTAATTCCATCACTGAATGTAAGGCCATGGTTGCTGCGCAAAAGCGCTATAACCGCGTGGTGCAGGTTGGCCAGTGGCAACGCAGTCAGCAACACTTTCGCGATGCCGTCGATTTTATTGCCACCGGGCAACTGGGCAACATTCGCACTGTAAAAGTTTGGTGCTACCAGGGGTGGATGAAACCGGCTCCGGTTGTTCCTAACGCTGCCCCGCCCGCCGGTGTTGATTACAAAGCATGGCTGGGCCCTGCCGAAACGCGGCCTTTCAACGCCAGCCGCTTTCATTTTAATTTTCGGTGGTTTTGGGATTATGCTGGTGGACTCATGACCGACTGGGGCGTGCACCTGCTTGATTACGGTTTGCTGGGGATGAAGGCAACGGTCCCAAAAACGGTCGTTTCACTCGGTGGAAAGTTCGCCTTTCCTGATATGGCCCAAGAAACGCCAGACACCTTAACGTCCCTCTATGAGTTCGATAAATTTAACCTGGTGTGGGATCATGCCATGGGCATCGACAACGGCTCGTACGATAGAGATCACGGCATTGCTTATATCGGCAACAACGGCACCTTGATACTGAACCGAGGCGGATGGGAAGTAGTGGAAGAACGACAAAGCAAAAACAAAGTAAGCAAGCCACTCGTCAAACCTTCCGACAACGGCCTGGATAAACACTGGGAAAACTTCATCTCTGTCATTCGCTCCCGAAAGATGAGCGAGCTGCGTTGTTCCGTGGAGGAGGCTGCTCATGTGGCAACGGTAGCTCAATTGGGCAATGTGAGTTTCCGCACCGGTCAGCGAGTGGTTTGGGATCAACAAGCAGGGAAGTTCACAGACGATAAGTTGAATAAACAATACCTGATGAAGCAATACCACAACGGTTATAAATTACCAGGTATGAAAGCATAAGCATTCGTATCGAAAGATGTTTCATACATGAGTGTACTGATGATTTTAGAAGTTAAGGAGCGGTCTAATATGCTCATGATAACATTTCTAATGAATCATTCTACTCTGCAACCAATATTTTAACCACAATCTTTCGTACCAGCCCGTCCTCTACCTTTATGCCGGGTCGATGTACATCCTGCGGAAAAAATATAAAGAAGGTGCCTGGCGCTGCCTGGTAAAACCTGCCATCTGTACTGTAAAAGGCAATGTCGTTTTTGGCATCATACTCGGTGATTACCGTCGCCCTTGAAAGAGCCGATACGCCAATTTTCTCCTTACCGGCACCAACGATCTGCACATCAATGAATTTTCTATGAGCTTCCCATTTCGCCTCAGCTTCTGACTTTGGAGGTCCATAGCTAACCTTCACTACTACCCTGTCTCCTGCTAAAGGATAATCGCCTTTTTCAAGTTTGCTTAAGTCATGTGTACTCAAGAATGCAAAAGCGGTGTCCCATAGTTTTCTATGAGCTCTGTATTGGTAAGCAAAGGACGTTTCATCTATTGAGCCATGTGGTTCCAAACGAAATGAACCGGCCCATTCCCTTTTTTGAAACCATTTTGCTGCTTTCCGTTTACTCATAGTACGTTCCTGAGTTTGAGCTTCAAAAGAAAACAGGAGCAAACAACCTAGAATGATCAAGCAATAATTTTTCATAACATCCAGTATTACCGTAAACTAAACCTGTGAAGTAATTATCGAAAAATAACCGTTTATTTTTAAAACCTTGTAAGCAAATAAGCCAATACGTTTATATAAAAATGTACTGACAACCGCCTCTTTCAATTTTTGCACACTGTGCTATGCACGTCACAATAGGTATCATAAGATTACCCTGCTGCTACATGATTCCGCAGCGGAAGGCAGCGGCGAGCAGTGAAGAGCAACACTTTCGCCCCCTCCGTGATAAAGCTGTTACAGCATTTCGATTTAAAGAGCAATGGTCATTCAACATATCGAAGCAATCGCTCATTTATAACGAGACGCCTCTTTTCCAAGGAATAAAATCATCCTGGTTCAAGAGGACCGCCTTAGGCAAAACTTCACCACTTGCAGCTTTAATGCAGTACTCCAGTATCTCCTTTCCCATCTGCTCAATCGTTTTCTCACCGCTTATTATGGGCCCTGTATCAATGTCTATAATGTCCTGCATTTGCTGCGCGAGCCTGCTATTGGTGGCTACCTTGATTGTAGGACAAACCGGGTTGCCGGTTGGAGTTCCTAAACCTGTGGTGAATAAGATGAGGGTTGCACCAGAAGCAGCTTTTCCCGTGGTTGCTTCCACATCATTTCCGGGGGTGCAAACAAGATTTAATCCAGGAAGGGTTGCTGGCTCAGTGTAATCCAGCACATCAACAACAGGCGAGGTACCACCCTTTTTTGCAGCGCCGGCACTTTTCATGGCATCCGTTATCAGGCCGTCTTTTATATTGCCTGGCGACGGATTCATGTGAAACCCCGAACCCACCCTGGTTACGATGTTTTCGTATCGGCGCATCAGGTGCATGAACTTCCGGGCTACCGGCTCGCTTGTAGCACGGTCTACCAGCTCCTGTTCTACACCACATAATTCCGGAAACTCCGCCAGTAAAACCTTTGCACCCAACGCTACCAGCAAATCGGAACAGTATCCAACAGCAGGATTTGCTGAGATACCGCTGAAACCATCACTCCCGCCGCATTTAACACCCACGGTTAAATGATGGAGCGGAGCTGGGGCTCTTGCCAGTTTGTTTATTTCAATCAAGCCTTCGAAGGTTTTCATGATGGCTTCTGTAATCATTGCTTCTTCATTGCCTATTTGCTGTTGCTCGAAGACA
>JBGTIL010000583.1:0-8876 GCA_041745695.1 Chitinophagaceae bacterium
ATTGTTCTGAGCGAAGTGGTACCTACGGCAATAATATTATTATCTATATTCTTTAAAATGGCTGAAATCGTTTCTTTTGAAACATCAATCCATTCAGCATGCATATCATGATCCTGCATGGTTTCACTCTTTACCGGTTTAAAAGTACCGGCACCAACATGAAGGGTGACATAGGCGGTACCTATACTTTTATCATTTAAAGATTGGAATACAGCTGGTGTGAAATGCAAAGCGGCAGTAGGGGCTGCTACCGATCCTTTACTTGTTGCAAAAACCGTTTGATATCTTTCAGCATCCTCGCTGTTTGCCGCACGTTTGATGTAGGGTGGTAGCGGAATGGAACCGGATGCCGCCAGCACTTCTCCAAAGCACGCGCTTCCATTCCACGTAAAGGTGATAAGAAACTGATCTTCTTCTTTGCTGTTCAGCTCGGCATGTAAGATTATAGCCGTTCCCTGTATGTTCACAATTTTTTCCAACACCTGGCCGGGCTTCCATTTGGACGCACCGCCCACAAGAGTCAGCCAGCCAACCGTTTGAGTTGCCAACATTGCCTTTTCCATTGACAGAGGAGGGAGCGGCTTCAGACAAAACACCTCTATAGCCCCACCCGTTGATTTTACAAACTGGAGGCGCGCTTCGATCACCCGCGAATTATTGAACACCATCAGCGCTGATGGGGGCAAAAGCTGGGGTAGATCAAAAAATCGATGACTAACGAAGCGGTCATTCTGTGCAAGTAATAATCTTGAGTTGTCTCTTATCGCCACAGGAAACTCAGCAATGGCAGCCTGAGGCAATTCGTAATCAAACGCGTCCATATGAACATTCGGAACAGTACTCAGGCAAAAATCAGAACTCAAGTTGATGATTTACAATAAGTTAACAAAAAAAGAGGTTTGTCCACATCAAATTCACATGCCCAACACGGAAAAAACAGGTTCAAGGCGTGAAACCGGGTGAAACATGGGATTTACTGCTCTGCTTCCCTGTGGAGAAATTATACGAAGAACATTTGAGATAGTAAAGTGGTAAAAAGTGTTATTTTGTGTTAATTACTCACGGTTGATCTAATTTTTTAATAATGGCAGGTTTTATTGGCGAATTTGAAGCAACGCTGGATGTAAAAGGAAGATTCCTTTTGCCAGCGGGCTTTAAACGCCAGTTGCCTGAAACCGAAGGTACCAAATTCGTCATCAACCGGGGTTTTGAAAAATGCCTGAGTCTGTATCCTTTGCAGAGCTGGCAACCCCTTTTCGACCAGATCAGCACGCTTAATGATTTCGATCCGAAGGTGCGGGAATTCCGTCGCTACTTTTTGAATGGAGCTACAGAAGTAGAACCCGACAGCGCTGGAAGAATTTTGATTCCCCAGAATCTGAAGGACTATGCTGGCCTCGGAAAAGATATTGTACTGGCAGCGGCGGTAGACAAGATCGAAATCTGGGATGCTGAGAAATACAAGCAATTTTTTGAGCAGTATTCGCCTGAGGCGTTTAGTGCTTTAGCCCAAACTGTAATGGTTCCTAATCCGACACCCCTAAAAAATTAACGCAGAGCCATGACTATATGCATCATAAAAACAAAGTTGAGCGGACCCTGTTTCGCTATAAGGATGTTCTTATTTAGTTGTACCAAATTTTTCCTGGGATTGCAGCATGCTTATTCCCTACCACCTACCGGTACTTCTTCCAGAAGCAATCAGCTACTTGAATATTCAAACCGATGGCGTTTATGTTGATTGCACTTTTGGAGGTGGCGGACATAGTAAAGCCATCCTGGAAAATCTTGGAGGTGAAGGCCGACTGATCGCTTTCGACCAGGATGCGGACGCCGTTAGAAATCTGCCCGATGACAAACGCCTGCTTTTCATACCACACAACTTCAGGCACATTAAAAGATTTCTGCAATTGCATGGAGTAAAGGAAGTAGACGGCATTTTGGCTGATCTCGGTGTAAGCAGCCATCAACTGAACGAAGGCAGCAGGGGTTTTTCCACCCGGTTTGATGCCGCATTAGACATGCGCATGGACCAGCGTGCTACTAAAACAGCCTTCCACGTTTTGAACACTTATACAGAAGCAAGCCTCCACAAATTATTTGAACAGTTTGGTGAGGTTACCAATGCAAAAACGCTCGCAAAAAAAATAGTTGAGGTGCGCAGATCAGGCCCCCTTCACACTATTGAAGGATTTAAAAACAGCATCAGCACAGTGGTGAAAGGAAATCCTGCCAGGTATTTTGCCCAGGTGTTTCAGGCATTGAGAATAGAAGTGAATGAAGAACTATTGGCGCTCAAAGAATTACTGCAGCAGGTGCCTGATTTACTGAAAACCGGTGGCCGTGCCGTATTTATCACGTTTCACTCGCTCGAAGATAGGCTGGTGAAAGTGTTTTTCAGGGAGTGCACCTTCGACACGCCGGTAGACAATCCATTCGAAACCACGCGCATAAGCAAACCGTTGAAGCTTGTGATTAAGAAGCCAATTGAAGCCGGAATGGAAGAACTGGCCAGGAATCCACGTTCGCGCAGCGCGCGGCTGCGTGTTGCGGAAAAAATCGCTTTGAGCTAACAGATAAACACAAACAATGGAAAGGGACATACCTAAAAATAAAGACGAGCGTAATTCCTGGAAGCGATTCCTTAATTACGGGTCGGTAGTGAAACAGATGCCCTTCTTTCTTTTCCTGACCGCACTGGCGATCGTATACATCTATAACGGTCATCGGGCAGACAGACTGAACAGGGGTATTGCCCGCACCACCAGGGAGCTGCGCGAACTGCAGTACGAATATAAAACGATCAAAGGCGAAGTTCTGTTTCGAAGCAAGCAAAGTGAATTGGTAAAGGCAGTGGAACCACTGGGCCTGAAAGAATTGACTACGGCTCCTTTTGTATTAAGCAGCAAAATTAAATAATACCAAAAATTAACCGATAACAAAACATTGGAAGTTAAGCGCGACATATTGTGGAGAGTTTATCTGAGTTTTCTCGGTATCGTTCTACTGAGTTTTTTCGTGCTTGGCAAGGCTTTCTATATCCAAAAGTTTGAGGGTAGTTACTGGAGGAGTATGTCAGATAGCATGCACCAGAAATTCATCGAGTTGGATGCTGAGCGGGGAACTATCTACAGCGAAGATGGTGAGATGCTAAGCACTTCCATCCCGTATTTCGACATCTACATGGATTTCGGTGCTGAAGGTTTGCGCGATAAAAATGGCAAGCGCTTCCGCGAAGGTGTCGATTCTTTTTCGCAAGCACTGGCAGCTTATTTCGGCGATAAAACAACAAGTGAGTACAGAAAAGAATTGAAGCAGGGATACAACGAGAAGAATCGCTACTTCCCCCTAAAAAAGGCGCTTTCTTTTGATCAGTATAAAACATTCCGCAACTTTCCGCTGGCCCGTGCCGGTCGCAATAAGAGCGGCGTCATTGTAGAAGTAAAGACAAAGCGCCTTAACCCTTACGGTTTACTGGCCCGCCGAACTATCGGCCTTTCAAGAAAAAATGCACAGAACGTAGGGCTCGAGAGAACCTACGATACCCTTCTAAAAGGAAGCACCGGAAAGCGACTGGTCCGTTTCATCTCTGGTGGCGCTTACGTGCCTGTTGATGGCTATGAAATTGATCCGGAAAATGGTAAGGACATCATGACCACGCTGGACGTGAATGTTCAGGATATAGCAGAGACAGCCTTACTGAAGATGCTGGTGCAAAGTGAATCGCAATGGGGCACCTGTATAGTTATGGAAACGGCTACAGGCAAAATCAAGGCAATTGCAAACCTGGGCCAGACGAAGAATAATAACTACGACGAAAATTTAAACTACGCACTGCAGACCACCGAGCCTGGCTCCACCATAAAATTGGCAACCCTGCTCGCCGTATTAGATGCCGGGAGCAGCAAGGTTACAGACCTGGTGGAAGTAGGATCCGCCGGCCACCAGTACGTAGGCGTACGTAACGTAACCGACGCAGAACGCTCGCCGAAACCTGTGCTCACTGTGAAGGAATGTTTTGCGCACAGCTCCAATGTAGGTATCAGCAAACTCGCTTACAAAGCTTTCGCCGATAACCCCGATCAGTTTAAAGATTACCTGAAGAAATTCCATTTAGACAAGAGGACAGGTGTGGGTTTACTGGGTGAGGAAGCGCCCGTGTTACCCAGGTGGAAAAAGAACAAGCAAGGGTTACATGCCATGCTCACCATGAGTTTTGGGTACGCTATTGAAGTAAGCCCCCTGCATACATTAATGTTGTACAACGCCGTTGCCAATAACGGTATTATGATGAAACCCTACCTGGTTAATAGTATCCGGAGCAACGGTGTGACCATTAAAAATATTGAGCCCATTGTACTTGAAGAGCGCATCTGTGCACCAGGTGTTATCACCGCCGCCCGGGCTTCTATGGAGGCAGTGGTCACTGAAGGCACAGCAAAAGCAGTATTTGCGGATGCCGCTTTTGCTGTAGCAGGCAAAACAGGCACGGCCCACGTAGCCGGGGGTGCAGTTAAATATTACGACGGCGTTTACCAGGCTTCTTTTGTAGGTTATTTTCCTGCAGACAAACCTCAATTCACCTGCATCGTTGTTATCAAGACAAAGCCCCACGCGGCTATGCATTACGGCGGGCAACTGGCCGCTCCCGTATTTAAAGAAGTAGCCAACAAATTGTATGCAATGTATGTGCATAAGAAGAAAGGTTCACGTAAGCCCCAGGAAAAAGATAGCGTACAACACTTTTATGCAGGGCATAAATCCGATGTAACTAATGTACTGGAAGAATTAGGTGTGAAGCATACTGGTGCTCCAAAAACGGCAAGCTGGAATATGGTTGCGGCCGGATATAATGGTACTGTGCTGACGCCTGTTGTTCACCAGAAAAAAAGAATGCCGGATGTGCGCCATATGGCATTCAGAGACGCACTCTACTTACTCGAAAGCCTGGGAGTGGAAGTGCAGTGCACCGGAAAGGGAAAAGTGCTGATGCAGGATATCCAGCCTGGTACACCCATCGCCCGAAACGCATCGATTACACTTTTATTGAATTAAGTGAAGAAATTATCCGACATATTATACAGGGTACACATCACAGCACTTTCGGGTAGCACCGACCTGCTTATAAATAATGTTCAGATCGACTCGCGTGCCGTAAATACCGGCGGTCTCTTTATTGCAGTGAAAGGCAGCTCCTCAGACGGGCACCAATTCATTGCAGGTGCCGTAAGCCAGGGTGCTGTTGCTGTTGTTTGTGAGGTATTGCCCGCTGCTCTTGTACCGGAAATCACGTATGTACAGGTAAGTAACAGTGCAGAAGCGGCTGGCTTGATAGCGCACTCCTTTTACAACCAGCCTAGTTTGTCTATGAAGCTGGTTGGTGTAACCGGAACCAACGGAAAAACAACCATTGCTACCCTGCTCCATCAATTGTTTACGGGGCTGGGCTTTCATTGCGGACTTATCAGCACCATTCAAAACCTGATCGGAAACAAGGCCTTCGCTGCTACCCATACTACGCCGGACGCCATCAGCCTGAACGCTCTCGTTGGACAAATGAGAGACAATGGATGTGAGTATGTTTTCATGGAAGTGAGCTCGCACGCGGTACACCAGCACCGTATAGCCGGGCTGCAATTTGCGGGAGGTATATTCAGCAATATCACACATGATCATCTCGACTACCACAAAACATTTGACGAATACATAAAAGCCAAAAAAGGATTCTTCGATGGGCTACCAGCAACAGCTTTTGCACTCAGCAACGCTGATGACAAGCGCGGAATGGTGATGCTGCAAAATACTGCAGCGAAGAAAATGACCTACAGTCTGAAAACCCTGGCGCACGTGCGCGGAAAAATTCTTGAGAATGTGCTTACAGGCCTGGTGATGACGGTTAATGACCAGGAGGTTCACTTCAGGCTTATCGGAGAATTCAACGCCTATAATTTGCTTGCGGTTTATGGCGCAGCCATCAGCCTGGGACAAAACAGCCAGCAGGTGCTCCAGGTGTTGAGCAACACAACCGGTGCCGAAGGAAGGTTTGAATACTGCATATCTCCGCAACAAAAGATACTCGGAATAGTAGACTATGCGCATACCCCAGACGCCCTGGTAAATGTATTGACCACCATAAAAAAATTGAAGCGGGGGTATGAAAAGGTGATCACCGTGGTGGGCTGTGGTGGCGACAGGGATGCAACAAAACGACCGGTAATGGGCGCTGTCGCCTGCGAACACAGCGACAAGGTGATTTTTACCTCCGACAATCCAAGGAGCGAAGATCCGCTTGCCATATTGTTAGAAATGGAAACGGGACTCAGCACCACTGCCAAAAGAAAATTTATTTCAATGCCCGATCGCAAGGAGGCCATTAAAACGGCTGTAAGTCTGGCAGAAGCAGACGACATCATTTTGATTGCAGGGAAAGGACACGAAAAATACCAGGATATAAAAGGTGTGAAGCACCACTTTGATGACAAAACAATCCTGTTGGAAATGTTTGAACTGTTGGAAAAATAATGCCGGTCTGAAGACTAGCACTGCCTAAGGAACACAAGAAAAAAAAGCTGATTAATGATCAGCGATTTTAAAAAGCAAAAGAAACATGCTGTACCACTTGTTTGAATGGTTAAGAGCTGAAAACTACCGCTTTCCAGGGAGCGCGGTTTTTCAATTCATCACCTTCCGGGTTTTGCTGGCGGTAATACTTTCCCTGATGGTGTCTACCCTTGTCGGTAAGCGTATCATTCTCATGCTGAGCCGTAAACAAATTGGTGAAGGAGTAAGAGACCTGGGTTTGGCAGGTGAGCAAACAAAGAAGGGAACGCCTACCATGGGCGGTCTCATTATTATACTGGCGATACTCATTCCTACTTTGCTACTCGCAGACCTCACCAAAGTGTATATACGTCTGATGATCTTAAGCACAATATGGCTGGGTATCATTGGGTTTGTAGATGACTACTTAAAAATAAGATCCAAGCGACGCGCCCAGGGGCGTGGTGAAAAGTACAATAAGGGTGATGATGATGGGCTTGCCGGAAAGTTCAAGGTGTTAGGGCAAATTGTATTAGGCATCATCGTGGGTGCCACTCTTTATTTTAATCCAAACGTAGAGATCTGGCGCGAGTACACGGGAACCCCGAAAGATGGAACTGAGTTCTACGAACGAACAGTGAATGGAAAAGCCAAAATATTTGTTCCTGCAAAAGAAGTGATTACCACCATTCCTTTTGTCAAGAGCCACGAATTCAACTATTCCAAATTGTTGCCTGAAGCACTTCGCGATTTTACCTGGGTGCTTTATATTCTTATTGTCATATTCATCATCACGGCCGTTTCCAATGGTTCTAACATTACAGATGGTTTAGATGGTTTGGCTACGGGTACATCGGCACTGATCGGCGTCTGCCTTGGCGTTTTTGCCTATGCCAGCGGAAACCTGGTAATGGCAGATTACCTCAACATTATGTACATCCCCAATTTGGGAGAGCTCTCAATTTTCATCGGTGCGCTGATTGGTGCCTGCATTGGGTTTCTATGGTACAACTCTTACCCAGCACAGGTGTTCATGGGCGACACCGGAAGTTTAATGCTGGGAGGTGTAATAGCTGCAATCGCTATTATCGTACACAAAGAATTATTGATCCCGATTTTCTGCGGGGTGTTCCTGGTAGAAAATATTAGCGTGATGCTCCAGGTGGGTTATTTCAAATACACCAAAAAACGGACGGGCTTGGGGAAACGCATTTTCCTCATGAGCCCCCTGCACCATCACTACCAGAAGAAAGGATATCATGAAGCCAAAATTGTAACGAGGTTTTGGATCGTTACCATACTGTGCGTTGTACTCTCGATAGTAACTCTAAAATTAAGATGAACCATTTTTGAAAAACCAGTAATCACACCAACCTGAACCGCGCTCGCAGAACAAATTGTAAAGCCTATACAAATGAAAAACCCAATCCAATCCCAACGCAAACAACATGAGTAAAAGGCTTGTAATACTAGGTGGGGGCGAAAGCGGGGTAGGAGCGGCACTGCTGGCGAAGCAAAAAGGATACGATGTTTTTCTATTCGACGAAAGTTCTTTGAAAGAAGGTTATCGCAATGAATTAGAGAAAGCCTCAGTGTCTTTCGCTGAAAAAACAGTAGACGAGCACCTGCTGCTGAATGCAGACGAATTGGTGAAGAGCCCGGGCATACCTGAAAAGAATGCGTGGGTGAAACGTTTCCGGGAAAAAGGCATTCCGGTGATCAGTGAGATAGAGTTGGCGTACCGGTACAAAGGGGGGAGCAGGATCATCGGCATCACGGGCAGTAACGGTAAATCAACCACAACGGCCCTGATATTCCACATCTGTAAAACGGCCGGCATCGATTGTGCTTTGGTAGGCAATATAGGTTACTCATTTGCCCGGCAGGTTGCCGAAGATCCGAAGGCGCTGTATGTAGTGGAGATCAGTTCTTTTCAATTGGATGATATCATTTCATTCAGGCCGGATGTGGGCGTGTTGCTCAATATCACGGAAGATCATTTAGACCGGTACGAGTATCAATTTGAAAAATATGTGAGTAGCAAATTTCGCATTGCGGTAAACCAGACATCAAATAATCATTTTATATACAACCTAGACGATGAAGTCATAGTAGATTTTTTATCGGCGACTACAATTTTATCTAACCAAATACCGATTAGTATGAAGCAGGAAGTTAAAGAGGGTGGGAGCATCACAGGCGATGAGATGAATGTGAATGTGAACGGCGAGCAGCAGAGTATGAGTGTGTACGATTTTGCACTCAAAGGGAAGCACAACCAGTACAATACAATGGCAGCATGCGTGGCGGCGGCAACAATGGATATTAGGAAAGAC